>CAZUNU010000102.1:0-10456 GCA_964622105.1 uncultured Sangeribacter sp.
AAATTTTTAAAAAATGCCAAAGGTAAAAACCAATGCCGCGTCAAAGAAGCGTTTTGCGCTCACCGGCACAGGGAAGATTAAAAGAAAACACGCTTATCACAGCCACATTCTTACAAAGAAGTCGAAAAAGCGTAAAAGAAACCTCGATCACACTACACTCGTAGCCGGTGCTAACGCAAAGGCTGTGAAAGAGCTTCTCAACCTCCGCTAATCTTCAATCTTAGTTGAATCAGATTGATGGCTACTTCAAGAGAATAAGTCATGGTAATTCCTCATATCTGTTTCTTCTAAATCATTTTTATCATTCAATTATTAACCGAATGTAGAGCACCGCAAGAGCTTAATAAAGGCCGCTCACATTCAAAAACTGAACAAAAATGCCAAGATCAGTCAATCATGTAGCCTCAAGAGCTAAAAGAAAGAAAATACTAAAACTCACCCGTGGTTACTATGGAAGCCGTCGTAACGTGTGGACCGTAGCAAAAAATACCTGGGAAAAGGGTCTTACCTATGCATACCGCGACCGCAAGCAGAAAAAACGTGATTTCCGCGCTCTCTGGATTCAGCGTATCAATGCTGCTGCACGTATGGAGGATCTTTCTTACAGCAAACTCATGGGCCTTATTCATAAAGCAGGTATTCAGATCAACCGTAAGGTGCTCGCCGACCTCGCTATGAATAATCCTGAGGCTTTCAAGGCTATCGTAGACAAAGTGAAATAAATTTCCTTTCTCAACGATATAAAAATATCGGTTTGATTCCATTTTGGATTCAAACCGATTATTTTTTGTAATTACCTGCTTAGATTGCCTGAGGTAAATTGGATCGCTTAAGTTGATTGTATCTCGGTTAATCATCGAGATGTCGAGGCGCGAAGAGGATTGTTACGACTCCTCCGATAAGCATGACGGCTATGGAGACTGTCAGCACAAGTGTCGTACCTCCGGTGTCAAGAAGAACAGGAATGCAGAACACTCCAAGCACTGCACCTATCTTACCAATAGAAGCAGCCAGTCCTGAACCTTGACCTCTCACTTCAACCGGGTAAACCTTTGCAGGCAGAACGTATGTCATAAGGTGAGGACCCATGTTCAGGAAAAGTTCAAAAGCCATGAAGGCTCCGATAGATAACCATTTGGAAAGGCCATAGTGGTAAGAATACAGCAAGACAGTAAGAGAAATGGCACTAAGGAAGAATCCGACCCATTGAATCTTAGATCCTTTCATTTTATTGATGAGGAACAGACCTAATACAAAACCCGGAAGCATGATGCAGGATATCCAGAATGTCACCTCAACTGAGTTGGCTACATGCATGAGTTTGGATGCTCCGGGCTGTTGGTGTTCTATGCCAAGAGCCATGACAAGTATCGGCAGGAACACTCCGATGCCATAAACTCCGAGACCCTCACAAGCCCAGGGGATTCCTGTAAATATCACGTTACGCCAATTCTTTTTAATAAATTGCCAGTTAGAGATCTTTGCTGAGGGTGCCACGTTAGTTTTCTTTGGAGCCGGAGGAGCAATATTCACGTTATTTCCAAGAAAATGATGTGTATCAGCTTCAGCCTCTTTCATTTCACCATGACCGGCAAGCCATGTGGGGCTCTCCCAGAAACGGATTCTCGTGATGAACATAAGACCGGAAATAAAAATCATGATCCAAAGTAGCTTGGGCCAAAGATCTGCATTTGTCCAGTCTTTAACCATGAGGAAGCAGATTCCGGCTACGGCAATGTTGCCAAGAGCACTTGCAGCCTTTGCGCCGCCAACCATAATGAATTTCCATTTATCCGGCATAAGCTCGGAAATATAGTCTGAATCAAGGCTGTATTCGCCACCGATGGCGAAACCCATGATGAAAAGAGAAATTATAAGTACAGTAATTGAAGGGAAGATGAGTGCGGCTATAGAGGCGGCACAGATGAGGAGCGGACACAGACGGAAAAATTTCAGATAGCCATATTCATCAGAAAGCTTACCGAAAAAAACCGATCCGAAAACAATACCTATAAGATCCATGGCTCCAATCAAGCCTTGCATAAATGAACTCAGCTCGGGATGGGCATTAATCTGATAGAGAGGGATGATGATAGACACCAAAGTGGCGAGGCCAGTTCCTATAAGCTGTCCTAAAGATGCCACTGTAGTTATCCAAATATGCCGCCAAGAGAGTGGTGCGTTATTGATGGTATAATTCATAACAGGTGTTTTATGTAAAAAAGGTGATTAAGAAATCAGCCGAGAAATAATCCCGGCTGATTAAAAGGTTTAACTGTTATTTGGAAGCAGTCTTCGGGAGGAAGAACTTATATGCGGGAAGCAAGAAGATCCATGTGCCGATACAGAATGGACCTGTAAGAGTCGGCAATCCCATTGGAGCGAAAAAGGCGTTCATTGCTGCCTGAATGAATACTGTGGCAACGGTTCCGAAAATGGCCCATATGGCAGAGCGCCATGAGAAATTACAGAAAGTAGCGCCAAGAGCAATCGCTGTCAAAACGGCCGAAAAGCCATATAAGCCATTGGCCACATCAACACCGGGTGCTTTCCACATCAATGCTATGGCAAGTGATATGGCAGATCCCACGGCAGCCCAAAGAGCAGCGCGCCATGAGCTCACGGCCAGACCGGCGAGGAAAAATACACCGGTTACCCAAGATTTGATAAGAAATACCTGAGAGATACCACGTAGCCAGTATATAACAAGATCTCCAAATCCTACAGCAATATGAGCAGTAGTGCCGTGTGCAAATTCGGGAGTACCCATATACTCTGCGGGGAATCCTGCAAAAAGACGAGCGGAAAGGAGGAAAATCCAAGTACAGAATACAAATGGGAATGTGAAAGAGGAAAGATTCCAACGGCTAAGCACATTGTTCATACCTGACTGAGCGACTGTAGTGAGAGCTGAGCAGATTACCATGGCAATCCACATCCAAGGAGTATTAGCAAGGAATGTCGGGAAGGCACATCCGACAAGCACACCGTTAAAGCCCCAGAGGCCATTGGCTCCCGGTTTGTCAGGTAATCGGAGTATATAGCCGGTTAATGTAGAGACTAACACGCCAACAAGCGCTCCCCAAGCAACCAAAGGGAAACCTTCCTGGTATGCTCCCCAGAAAATGCCGGCCAAGAATAGAATACCGGTCCACATATTATCCTGGAACATTACTTGTCCTACTCCACGAGCTACAGTACGTGGAAATTCCTTGACCGAAGTCTGGATGAATACTTTGTCGAATGCCATATTATTTATATTTAGAGTTTTATTTTGAATTATCAGTGGACGCTGAATCAGTGTTGCTTGTTGGAGCAGACTGCGATGAGGATTGGGTTGTAGTCTGAGCTGAAGGTTGAGTTGCAGACTGCGCTGAAGGTTGAGCGGATTGATTATCTTGTGAGGGTGTTTGAGGAGCCGGTTCCGGGCTTAACAAAGGATTTTCTCCCTGCTTATTATGCTTAGTAAGAATATTGGTGACATAGACCGTGAAAATCGGAAACATCATCATACCGATCGCTGCCAGCAGCACTGACAAAACCTTTCCTACTGTAGTGACAGCTATAATGTTGGAGCCAACGGTTGTAGCGTCCATGAATGCCCACCATAGAGCGTCGCCATAAGTCTTGACACCGGGATTGACACCTTTTTCAAACAGGAAGAACGCCAGAGAAGAGAAATATATAGTAAACAGGAGCGTCATCAAATAGGATATGAAAAGTCCTGTCGCACGGTTATAGGTGAACCAACTTACTACAATTGACATTGCATAACCACCTCGTATGAGAGGTATGTAGCGAATACAATATGTAAGCATCGGAGAAAAGCTCCAGCCATAATGTGATATTATGGCATTATAGGGGATCGACACCAGAAAAAATATGAATCTTGTGGCAAGATAATGTTTCTTTTCGGGAGAAAGAAAAAATTCTATAAAGAAATCAGCAAGGAAAACTACGCAGATCCATAACTGCACCTGCATAAACTGTGGCTCCTTATAGAAAGCCTCATTCTTGTAACTATCAATTGAAATACATATTACAAGGAAAATGGAGAGAGCAAGTATCAAGAGATGAAGGAAGTTATATATTCCACTTTTATGAAATATATGGTTCAGTCTTTCAGTCTGAGATATAGAAGCTGTATTGCTCATAGGGATGAAGTATTTTAAAATTTAGCTTTGGAAGAAGAGAGGCTCAGTTCCCTGAGAAAGCAATGAAAGGGAAAATGAGTTTCGTCTTCCTCTTTATAACAACTTAACATATGTTAAAGTTGGAAAAATTATCTAATCATTATCATTCACTCGATGATATTAACCATACTAAAAGAAAGAAAAATAATATTTATATTGCTGTATGATATTAGGAGACCCTTTACGATGTGTTTCGATTTACATTTGGATATTCTGTCATCAATAGCATAGAGCCTGAAAGAATTAATAATTCCCAAAGAATATCCTTATATTACTTTGGTTCAACATGAACTGCTATCTTTTTTCTTGGATAATTGAAAATTTTTTTGTTAATTCGCTGAGGAAATACCCTGAAACGACTATGAAGATTCTCCATACCTCAGACTGGCACCTCGGCCAACTTTTATATAGCTATGACAGAACAGAGGAATATATTCATTTTTTTCAGCAACTCAAGGAAATATTGAGATGGGAAATGCCTGATGCCTTGATAGTCAGTGGCGACATTTTCGATGTTTCTAATCCCACTGCTTCAGTGAGTCGCCTTTTCAAGGATACAGTTCTTGAACTTCATTCCATAGTGCCGGATATGACCATTATTATCACTGCCGGCAACCATGACAGTGCTTCAAGAATAGACATAGATAGAAATCTTTGGAAATCAAGCGGTATTCATGTTATCGGAGGTTTGGATAAGAGAGAAGGGGAATTTGATTTCACTGACCTTATCGTTAAGGTTGGAGAAAAGGGTTATGTAGTTGCTCTTCCCTTTGTAAATCGTTTGATGCTGAAAAAGAGAAAGAACGATGATGAAGAGGAAGCTGAACTCTTTTCTAAGTTAGGTAAGACTGTTTTATCCTTGAATACAGATAATTTACCTATAGTGTTGATGGCTCATCTTGCAGTAACCGACTGCGACCGAGAAGGGCATAGGGAGAAGATAATAGGGGGTTTTGATACGGTTGACAAGAGGATATTCGGAGACTATTATGATTATGTGGCTTTAGGTCATATTCATAAACAACAAAAGTTTCGAGATGGCCGGATTGCTTATAGCGGTAGTCCTATTGCTGTAAGTTTTGATGAGAATTATATTCATTCTGTCTCATTGGTTAACGTAGAACGTGGACAACTCCCGGAAGCTGAAGAATTACAGATCAAGCCCCTTCGACCTCTTCGCACGATACCTGAAGACGGAGTAGCTTTCCGTAAGGCTTTGAAAGCTCTCGATAAATGGCCGGAGAAAGATATGTCGTATATCAGACTGAATATTTGTCAGACCGAGGATCTTCCTGTAGATTGCATGGAGCAAGCTGTATCACGTGCAGCCGGAAAGAATTGCAGATTTTGTACTTTCAAGATATCTTCTCAAAAGAAGGATTCTCAAAATATGGCTTCACCTGAACTTCAAGCGTTCGAATTTAAGGAGCTTTCTCCGATTGAAGTGGCTGAGTCATTCTTTAAGAGTTCCGGAATTGAAGATGAACTCTCTCAGGAATATCTGGGTTTGATTTCCGAACTTGTGGAAGAGATTAATAATGAGGAAAAGGAATAAGGAAACCTCATTAGTGATTTCTGAAAACCAACATCATTACTTGTGATAGAATTTTATGCAACTAAAGACTCTTACAATACATAATATTGCATCAATTGAAGATGCTTTTATCGATTTTTCCGGTTCTGAATTGGGAAAAGCTCCAATTTTTCTTATTTGTGGTGAGACTGGAGCCGGAAAAACTACAATTCTTGATTCCATCTGCCTGGCATTATATGGTGAGACTCCTCGAATGACCTCTGTAAGTAAGGAGGAACTTGAACTGACGGAGCCATCGGAAGGAAGAATAGAGAAATATTACAGTAATGATAACTCTCAGCTGCTTCACCGTGGGGCGGGTGAGGGCTTCACCAAACTTCTTTTCACAGGAAACGATGGCAAGGACTATGAGGCTATCTGGGAGGTGCATAGGGCACATAACAAAGCTCATAAACGCCTACTCAGACCAACGAGAGTATTGACTGCCATAGATGGCACTTATACTGAGAACCGGTTGAATGAGATAAGAACTAAAGTGGTGGAATTGACAGGTCTGGAATATGATCAGTTCTGTCGCACTGTCATGCTGGCTCAAGGTGAATTTACAAAATTCCTTAAAAGTAATCGTTCCGAGAAGTCAGAGATCCTTGAGAAACTCACAGGTACGGGTATATATACACGCCTCGGCATAAAGATAGCCGAGCATTATAATACAGCCCGAAACAGGTGGCAAGAATTGAAGATGGAGATAGACCGTGTCAAGTTGATGTCTGAAGAGGAGAGGGCTATTATGGAAGAACGTCGGGAAGAAATTAAACACATGTCGGCTGATCTCTCCGACAAAAAAAGCACTTTATACTCCCAACTTTCATGGTTAACTTCTTTGGAAAAATATGAGGAACTAAAGCATGGAGTGAGTAAAGCTGTAGAGACCTTGCAGAAGAGTATGGAAAGCGACAGCTTTAAAGCTGATACTCTCCTCGTAAAAGAATTTGAATTGTCGGCGGAAGGAAGGACTTTACTCAGCAATATTGATAAAATCGAAATTGAGATTAAAAGGAGCCAGAGTTCTCTTCCTCTATTGGAGAAAAATGCGGAGGAAACCGATAATTTAGCAAAGGAGCAGATCCAAAAAAGTAAGGAACTTGAGGCTTCAATGACTTCTATCGAAGAGAAGATTGAAAAGTTTGATATGGAGTCTCAGAATAAACGATATCATGAACTTATTCTTCGTGATAAATTGTTGACTGATGTGTTGGCAGCCTCAGAGAAGGTGAGAGGTGAAATCAAAGCGTTTGAAATTCTTGAAAACCAAAAGCGCGAGCTTCATGAAAGAATTTCAGAAAATACTGTTAAGGCAGATTGTCTTAAAGCGCCTGTGAGAGATGCAGAAAAGGAATTCAACCTGAGCCGTGAACGTCTGGATAAAGCAGAAGTTTCGGTCAGTGATATAGTTATAGATATAAGGTCGCGCTTGAAAAAGGGCGATTCTTGTCCGGTTTGTGGATCTCAGATAGAGAGTGATATCGATGACGGCTACTTCGAGTCGCTGCTACAGCCTTTGAGGGAGGCTAAGAGAAATGCGGAAGTAACTTATTTGACTTTGCGCTCAAATGAAGACTCTGCCCGTAAGCTTATGGAAGCAGATAACAAATCTCTTGAAAAATTAAATTTAAAAATCAAGAAGGCAGATGATTCATTGAAAATAGTCAAATCTAAATTTGAGACCGTCAAATCTGAAGCAGGCATGGTCGGTATGTCGGAAGAGGAGCTTACGGATGCATGCGGTAGAGAACGTGTGGGGCTTTCGGAGAAGATTGCCGCAATACGTAAGCTTCAGGAAGAGGCAGAGGCCTTTCAAAAAGAATATAAGAAGCTTGGGAGAAAATTTAAAGAGTCTATGGCTCAAGCTGAGAAATGCAAGGAGGTAGCTAATGATGCCGACTTGAAACTGAAGGAAACTCTTTCTGGAATTAAAGCTTTGGAAACAACCAGAGGTAATTATTGGGAAGCAATGAGGAAGTTCTTTATTTCTCATCCCGAGTTGACAATGACACGTCTCTCACAACTTCGGGCATACAGTGATAGGGAGATTTCAGATTTGAAAGATCGTATTCAAGCAGCTGAAGACAATCTGAAAATATCAAGAGGTAAGTTGGAATCCATTGATGAACAGATACAGAATCACCTTAAGAATAAACCGAATCTGGAAGAATCTGAGACTATAGAGAGCCTCGAAAATGATGCAAAGAAATTTGAAGATGATATAAAACAACTATCAGAGGAGAACGGACGCCTTACAGAAACTCTGGATCTTGATAAGAAGTTGAGAAAAGAGGTTGATGTAAAACTCAAGAAACTTGAGGAGAAAAGAGGTGTACTCGATAAGTGGGAGGGTTTGTATAATAAACTTGGCGATCTTAAGGGTACAAAATTCCGTTCCATAGCCCAGAGTTTCATATTGAAATCTCTGCTCGAAAATGCCAATTTATATATGCGTAGTTTCAATGACCGCTACACATTGACCTGCAATCCGGGTACATTAGCCATTTTGGTTAAGGATGAGTATAAACCAAGTGAACCGCAACCGGCATCTATCCTTTCAGGTGGTGAAAGTTTTATGGCCTCGTTGTCGCTGGCGCTTGCGCTGTCTAATTTACGTTCGGGAGGGATGACCACCGACATTCTGTTTATAGATGAGGGATTCGGCACTTTGTCGGCTGAATACCTCGGCAACGTTATGGACACGCTTGAAAAACTCCATAGAATCGGCGGAAGAAAAGTAGGTCTTATCAGCCATGTGTTGGAGATGAAGGAGCGTATACCCGTTCAAATACGGGTTAAAAGAGAATCACCGGCGCTTAGCAGGATTGAGGTGGTGGAGAATTATTGAAAATATTTAAGAAGGAATGTAAAAAGAGTCAGAATTTCAATTGAAATTCTGACTCTTTGGTGTCCAAGATGAGACTCGAACTCACACAGCCTACCGGCCACTACCCCCTCAAAGTAGCGCGTCTACCAATTCCGCCACCTGGACATTCTTAAGGGTTGCAAAGCTTATTTTCCGTTTTGCGATGCAAAGTTAGTACCTTTTTTTGAGTTGTGCAAGTAAAATACAACAAAAAATGCATTTTTCTATAATGTTACAGTAATTTTTTGTAATTTTGAACTTAAATTCAGATTAGCCAAAAGTATTGATCATTATGACGGATAAATGGAAATTTCGTTGATTTCCAGACTCAAATAAATCGTTATTAAGATTTATTCTCTAATGATTTAATACCGAGGATCAAGGATGTAATAATTTTGATTTTGAAGTGAAACGCGGTGTCTTTTTATTTTTGACGGTGATAATTTTTTCACGTCTTCTCAATCATGCTATAGAACCAACTTGGGATATTGATTTTGGAGCTGTATTTGATAATAGGGAAGGAGACGGGAGGATGAATAAGGCAGAGACCTATTTTTTTGTGACTTTGGCTCCGGAAGTGGGATTGAAGCTCACAGGTAAAGACAGGATCGCAGGAGGTGCGGTTTGGACTCAGCCACTCGAAAGTAAGTTCGGCTCAATCAACCCGACGATATACTATCGCCATGAGGGTGAGAAATGGAAATTTTCCATGGGAATGTTTCCCAGAACGCAGTTGCGTGAGCCATTGCCCGGTTTCTTATGGTGTGATTCTTTGGCTTACTTTCAGAAAAATGTGAGAGGGGCTTTGGTTCAGTATGATTCACGTCATGGTTTTTTTGATGCATATATTGATTGGAGAGCTCTTCAATCTGATACAAAACGTGAGGCTTTCAACATAATGTTTCATGGAGAGCTGCGTCCTAAAGCGAAGCATCTATTAATAGGAGCGCATATATTGATGAATCACTTTGCCAAGAGTAAGGATAAGAGCATTCCTCAAGGCGTAGTTGATAATTTTCTTGTAAATCCATATTTAGGCTTGGATTATAGCAAAAGTACTGTTCTTGACAGTCTTGTCGTTAAAGCCGGAATTTTGCAGACCATTGAGCGCCATCGTCTGAATTCAGACGGTTGGGACTGCCCCGGTGGATTATGGCTTGATGCTATTGTAGAATGGCGATTCCTTGGGGCACGGAATTCAATATATGCAGGAAAAAGAGGCTTGCTTCCACTTTATGGAGAGTTTGGATCGCTGTTATATCAAGGAGAACCTTATTACCAGTCAAAAATTTACGACAGACTTGATGTCTATGGCCACATCTACAAGAATAAATATATGGATCTTGAGGCTCAATTAAACTTTAATATCGCTAAAGGTGAATTCATGTTTTACCAAAGACTGATCTTGAGTATCAATATAGGGAATCTATAGTTGGTGTATGTTTAAGGTTAAAGGTGGATTATGAAGGAGAAGGGTATATAGATAGGGATATGGTGGAGAGTTGAGGATGAAAAAGAAGGATGTATAGTATGGATTGTTGTGTAAGGTTGACGTTGTTATGATGCATGGATTATTGATACATATAGAGGTGATGGAGGATTTTGAAAGATAAACAGTATTAAGCAATTGATTGATAGCATGATGGTGTGGAATTGATATTTCGATGACAAATTTTTTTAGTCAAATGCTTGCATAGAATAAAAAATCGTTGTAACTTTGCACCGCAAAAGAGGGAAAAACGGTAAGTTTTCCACTTCTGAAGCGAATAATGCGAAAATAGCTCAGTTGGTAGAGCACGACCTTGCCAAGGTCGGGGT
>CAZUNU010000103.1:0-10426 GCA_964622105.1 uncultured Sangeribacter sp.
CTTCTGCGCTCTGCTTGATGCTTCAGCGTTATGCCAGTTGCTTCTGCGCTTTGCTTGATGCTACCAGGGGCTCTTGGAGTAGGTCAATATGGCAGCAAAAAGCAAAGTTTACAAATTTAGTTAAAAAACATGATATAACCTTAATTTGACCGATAAAGATTCAAAATATCTTTGCAAAACTATTCTTTTCCATAACTTAAAATATACCTTTACAATATTTCTTAATCGGAAGATTAACTCCTCAACGAAGTTAATACGTTGTAATACATAATGTTGTAGGGGCGCTATATATAGCGCCCGAATTGTCAGTGCCGCAACTTATTTCCATTACCTCATTCTGTTGTTTCCAGATGCTTATTTGTAATGAACTATATCCACGTGCTTATTCGTAGGTGATCGGTGGACGCTATGTATAGCGTCCCTACAATGAATTTCAATGTGTTAACTTACCATAATAGTTACATAGGAATTATGAGATTGTTAAAAAGAATTAAATTGCAAATATTTTTATATGTTATATAGCATAGTTTGAAAAATAATTTGTAATTTTGCAGTGAGTTTTTCATGGTATTAGATTTTAAGGTTAACAGAAGATTGGTTGTCGGGATGACAATCAATTTTTTTTGTATAATATCTAACTGATATTTAGGGTTTTTAGGCGATTCGGTGCCGTACCACAATTATCATACCACCTCCTCCTGCAAATTCATCATAAAGGATTATAAAAATTCGTCTTAAAGAATTATAATAAAGAAAAGCAGAAATCGGATTGAACCTCGTGGGAGGGTTCAATCCGATTTTTTGCTTTGGTTAATGGTGTTGCGGTGAGACTGTACCAAAATTTGAAATTTGTAGGGACATGCCTCTGGCTTGTTTGATATCATACCGATTCTGAGTTCTACATCGCAAAGCGATGTCCCTACATTTCATTGTATGTCCTATAAAGACACAGTCTTATACGTGCAAAGATACAGCCTCCAACGTGCTGGTTGTTTTGGAAGCCGGATTATTTGTCGAGGTGGTCGGCGATCTGGTTGAAGATATCGTCAACTTTACCGCTGCCGTTTATCTTGAGATATTTCCCCTCCTTCTGATAGTAGTCGCGCAGGGGAGAGGTCTGGTTGTGATAAACGTGGAGGCGCTTCTGGATTGTCTCCAGGTTATCGTCGGCTCTGCCGGTTTCCTTGCCACGGTTGAGCATACGCTCAACAAGCTCCTCATCGGGAACCTCCAGACCAACCACGGCGTGAAGGTCGGTGTCATGCTTTTTGAGCAGTTCTTTAAGAGCCTCAGCCTGCGGAATAGTGCGCGGGAATCCATCGAAGATCACACCTTTCTTACCTTTTGCCTCTTTCTCGAGCACCTCGTCGAGAATGCTGATCATGAGATCATCGGGAATAAGCTGACCTTCTGCTATGTATTTCTGAGCAATCTTACCAAGATCGGTCTCACGTTTGATGTGGTCGCGGAGCACTTCACCTGTAGAGATGTGGTGTAGTCCGTATTTGTCTATTATCTTGGCGCTCTGTGTGCCTTTGCCACTTCCGGGGGCGCCGAAAAGAACCAAATTAAGCATATGTTTCAGGGTTTATAGAGGTTTCTGGTGTCAGGTAATTTCTAATCAATGTAGATTTCTCATCAGTATAATCAGTAGACTCATTTGATAGGGACGTCGGCTTGCGGCGTCCGGGTGCAATCGTATAGATATCAATCTTGGACTGTGTAGATATCCTTTAGGTTGCGCACTTTTCCGTCGAGGTCGAGTCCGTAGCCGATTATGAAGCGCGGGGGCACGGTGAACGCAATGTAATCGGGTTTGAAACCGGTCTTTGAGCTTTCCGGCTTGTGAAGAAGAGTCACGAAGCGTATGGAGCGTGGATTGAGCTTCTTGAGGTCGCTTATCATCTGCACAGCTGTGAGTCCGGTGTCTACGATGTCTTCGATGATCACCACGTCGCGTCCGTCGAGATTCTCGGATAGTCCGATCAGCTGTTTCACCTGGCCGGAACTTGTGAGTCCCTGATAGCTCTTATAGCGCACAAAGGAGATTGAGGCATCGTTGAGTCCTGTTTCACGGATAAGGTCTGCGGCAAAGATAAAGGCGCCGTTGAGCACACAAAGAAACAACGGGTTCTTACCCTCAAGATCCCTGCGCAATTCGGAGGCAACCCTTTTCACTTGAGTGTGTATCTCGTCTCTTGTGAGGTATGGCACGAACGTCAGTCCGTCTACAATTACTTTATCTTCTACTTTATCTTCCATTGTTATGATTATTAACTGATCGTGGATTAGCTTTTCCGTATAAAGAAAGCGAGGAAGCCGTTGGGAGAGTGTGGAATCCGTTATCGTTGAGGAGGGTGTTGACAGAACGTTTTTCCCAATTACAAAGTTAATAAAATACCTCGGATTTTGCAAGCGCAAAACCCGAGGTATTTTTTCAAAATTTTTATCGAATTGTTATACCGGGAATCTTTATTGAACCCTAAATATGGAGGAGAAGAGTGATTATTTCAGCGGACTACGATTTTTTTGCCGTTGGAGATGTAGATGCCGGCAGGGAGGGCTTCGATATCGGCCGGAAGGGCATTGTGGAGCACACGGATGCCGTGGATATTGTAGACATCGGCAGGCTGATCAATGTCATGTGTAGCTAAACCGATCTCTTCCACTCCGGCTTCGTACTCTGCTGGCGATACGAATTTGTATTCGTCAGGTGAGCCGGGATCAACACGGATGTAGCATTTATTGGCAGGAAGATAATCAAGAGTCTCATCCTTTATGAATCCGAGAGTGCCGTCGGAACATAAGCCAAGCACTCGCATTGTCTCCTTGTCGTAAGCCGTGCGGTTGATGTGGCCGCCCAAGGAGCAATTGAAATAGTTCCCTTTGAGTTTATTGCCGTTGATTGCAGGGGCAGAGCCGCCGACTTCAAGTCTATTTGTGGAGGGATCTGGAGTAGAGCACTCAATCAGCACCGGGGTGTTTGGGGCAATGGTGCCTGTAGTCTCTTCAAGAAGTATATTGCCATTGTAATGCCCCTTGATGTAATACACTTTCATTCCGTCGGAATAAGTAGTGAATGGGAAAGAGGCATACATTGTGGCGTAATACTTACCGTTAGATTGGAATGATGGCTTCACGCCTAAGAAGTTGTCAGACGTTGCTTCTACCGGAGTGATGAACCACTTGATGTAATCACCCTTTGCGTGGGTCACCATGCTGCCCAAGTCGTAGGCAAGGAAATAGCCGCCGTCGCCAAGATATTTGATGACGCCATCCATCTGGCCGTAGCAATTGTAGAGTGTCTTGCCTCCGTTTGTTCCGGCCTGTTTCAAATTGATGTAGTGTTTTATGATCTGATACACTCCTGTGCCCTGCGATTCTATCTGGTATTCGCTGCCGTGAGGGGAGATGTAGAGCACTGAAGCCGGATCGCTGCACACCTCATCATAGTTTTTCTGGAGCTGAATGGCCTGGAGGTCGGCTGTAGTGTTTCGATAGTCGATGCTGCCACGGTTGTCGATGACAGAGACGTAGCGTGATGTCTTTAAGTTATGGACTCTATAATAACCCGGGCCTTTGAGATCCGCCTGGGCGAAAAGCGCTAATGTAGCCGCTATGGAGAGTAAGATGGATCTTTTCATAAGTCAAGTGAGGTCGATATTAAGCATCATGCCCGGGTCTTCGCACTGAAGACCCAGGCATGACATTTAATTAACGCACTAAAGGCAATTATATTTTCTGCGGAACGCTTTATTATTCAGCTACACAGATTGCCACACGGTTCTGAACGGGATCGGGATAGGGCTGGAATTCGTCTTCACCCATGCTCTTCACCATTATGCGGGAAGCAGCGATACCGAACTGATTCTGGAGGGTCTTGGCCACAACCTCAGCACGCTTAGCAGAGAGACGGAGGTTGAACTGCTTTGTACCGGTGCCTTTGTCAGCATAACCTGTAACGGTGACCTTAGCATCGGGATGAGCCTTGAGGTAGTCAGCTACGGCAGTTACCTTTGTCATCTCGGCGGGTGTGATCACAGCCATGTTGATCTTGAAGAAGACATCGCGACGGAAAGACTGAACCTCTTTCTTCTGCTCTACCACCTGAACGGGCACCTCTACGATCTTCTCCACGATCTTCTCGATGATCTGAGGCTCGCAAGGAGCTTTCTCGATCACGCGGACGCGAGTGTTGTAGCGGGGACCGAAAGCGTACTTCACACCTACGAGGCCATTGAAATACCAGTCGGCATTGTGGGCTCTCTTGGAGTTGTACTGGTCGTTGAGCACGTTAGCCATGAGCTCTACGCCGAGCTGGAGGCGATCTGTAACGTTGAAGTTAACATCGAAACCGAACTGGCCTACGAAGAGGGTTTTGTTCTTCTTCCAGATGTTAGCGAGCATGTTGTAGCCCTTCCAAATCTCGGAACCTGCAATCTGAGCCTGCTGGTTGAGCTTGTCGTTCACGCGAACGGCCTGCTTGTTGTTCCAAGCGATGTTGGCACCGATACCTGCATAGAGGTTGACGTCAACAAGACGGGTGGGGTTGTAACCGCCGATGATATTGGTGAGGTTGAACATAGCGTCAACAGTAGGAGCCACATAGTTCCATTTCCAATAGTCGGGCTTGTAAGCACCCTTGCTCTGCCAAGCGTTCACTGCGAGACGAAGGCCGAAGATGGGAGAGAATTGATAGCCGACGGCGAGCTGAGCGTTGGGGGACAAGAGCTTTCCGAATTTGCCCTCACCGAGAGTCTCCTGGCCACCGATCTGGAGCTGGCCAAAAGCGTGAGGATTGAAATCGTACTCTATGACCTCCTCCTGAGCGGAAGCACAAAGGCTTCCGAGCAGGATTGATGCCGTCAAAAGAATCTTATGTAATTTCATTTTTTGATATCTTTTGGGAAGTTAAATTTTTTACTCGTTATCTTATTCATTGTTTGTCTGTGAGAGCCGCGGGGGATCAGTCAACAACAGTGAAGTAGAATGTACGAGTGGAGGTGTATCCGTTGTAGTCGAGTGAAGAGTAGATAACCTCATACTTGTAGCCTTTCTTCAGCTTAGAGCCGTCGAGAGAGAACATGTTCTGGTTACCGTTAACAACCTCGTTGATGAACTCTGTAGAGTTGAGATCCTTAGCAGCGTCAGCGTAAGCAACTTCCTGATTGCCGTTCCAAACGCGACCTATAGCAACATATTTCTTGCAAGAAGGAGCAACGATCTCAGCTGTGTAAGAAGTAGCGTAGAGGTCGAGAGCACCGCTGCCGCTCTTAACGCGGGTAGGAGCATTCTTGTTAGCAGACATGTGGTGGAGACCGCCGTTAGCGTCCTCGTAAACCATAGTTACCTGGAGGTAGTTGTTGGGGTTCTTGAGGAGGTTGTTGATGCGGTTAGCAAGGCTGTTGTACTTGTCAAGGATGTTGTCAAGACGGCCGAGCTTGCCGGAGAGCATGTCTTTGATGTTGTTTACAGAAGTGTTGATAGAACCCTGGATGTTGGCATCGATATTCTTGAGCTGGCTGTTGATGCTGTTAACCATGTCGTTAACCTGGCCGATAAGCTTGTTCTCAATCTGAGACTTGAGGCTGTTCGCATCATCGCCGGTGAGGTTCTTGTTCACAGCAGTTGCGATAGCGTCGATAAGGGGCTTGAGGGCCTCAGCATTCGGGCCTTCGATTGTGCCGTCATCCTTGTAACCGAGAACGATCTCACCGCTGCCATTGAACTGGATCTTGTCACCGTTTTCGGTCTCAAGGCCGTTAAGGCTGATAACGATCTTCAGGTCGTCAGGGAATGAAATATCGCTGAAGTTGAGCTCAACATTGGTCCAATTTACACCAGAGATGCCGGTGTTGATGACGATCTTGTTCTTCATGTCGTCGAGCACTTTGTCAACAGCCTCTTTGATTGAACCGAAAGTAGGAAGAAGATCTTTGTTGAGACCCTCACCATCCATGAAGTGGTAGCCAAGAGGATGAACAGTAGTAGCGGCGATCTCATACTTGCCGATGTAGGTGTTAACAGTCTTGCCGGTGGGATCGGTGTAGCTGTAAGTATTCTTGTTGAGGGTGATGGAATCCTGAACAGTTGCAGAAGCTGAAGAAGAAGCAACTGAGCCTGTCTTAGAATCCATAGTCTCCCAAGTAGCCTTGATAGCGTAAGCAGGGCCGAGATCCTTCATCTGGTTAACGAGAACCTTAGCAAGACCAAGAAGATCAGATTTGGTGCGGTTCTTGAGAGCCTCTTTCATTGAGCTCTTGAGACCATCAGCGATAGGAAGTGCGAACTCTGAAGCGTTGGCAGCGTCGATACCGATCTGAGCCTCGTAGAGGTTGCTTGTCTCACCGGCACGTGTGATGCCGAATTTGAGAACCTCGTCAGACTTAGCAAGTGTGATAGCCTTAGTATTGGCAGCTACACCCTGGCTGTTTACGAGAGAGTAAGTGATCTTGTCGGAAGTAGCGTCGATCTCAGCAGGATTGATTGAGAGATAGAGGCGACCGAGGTTACCGAGCTCTTTGCCGTCTTTGTCCTTATATTCGTTCATGTAAGGAACGTTAGCCTTAACCTCATACTGAGTAAGACCGTTCTTAAGACCATTGAGCACGTCAGCGCTGAGCTCAAATACTCCTGAGTTGTCGATCATTTCACGACCCTGAGTATCGAACGGGAATTTGAGGTCAGCGTTAGAAAGACCGTAGTAGTTAGCAGTGATAGTGCTGTTCAGACCAACAGGAATGTTGATAGAACCGAACATCGGGTTCCAAGTCTTGTTGAGAAGGATGTCTGTGATAAGGTTGTCAAGACGATCGTTGATAGCGCTGATGAAATAGTTCACCTGGTTCTCGAGAGCGTCAACCTTAGACTTAGCCTCGCTTGCAGAAATCTCGTTCTTGGCGATAAGGTTGCTGAGAGCAGCAATCTTAGCCTTGTAAACCTGAAGCTCTACATACTTTGAAAGATCGCAGTCGCAGCCGTCACCAGGGGTGATAGGGTTATCTTTCAAATAATCTTTGATAAAGCCATCAACAAGAGCCTTGGCATTAGCGGAAGTGACCAAAGTAGCGTTGTCTGTCATACCCAAACCACTAAGATAGGCTTTGATGGCATCATCAACCTGCTGTGCTGTCTGGTAGCCCTGGGAGGTAACAAAACCCTCTGTAGCATAGGGGGCATCCTCGATAGCCTTTACTCTGTCGTCAAGGTCTTTGAGTCTTTTCTCAAGATCTACCTGTTTGGTGATGATTTCATTCTGGAAATCCTCATCAGTGTCTTTACAGGAAGTGAACATGCTGCAGCTGCCAGAAGCGAGGGCAACAAGCAACAAGGCGTTGACTAATTTTCTATTCATTCCTTAAATGTTTGAATTAATGATATGTTAGTTAATTGTTTGCTGAAGTTTAAGTTTAAGTTTATCCTTTGTCATCGGCCGCTTTTGATCTGTGGACTATCGAAGCAGCCTTTTACAATGTCTCACATACAACAGTAGGTTCAACAAAAAAGCCTTTATTTATTACCGTCAGCGCATGGCTTTGGCGTTAAATTGACCGCAAAGGTAAAACTCTTTATCATAACAAACAAATTTTTTTACCAAAATTTTTAGATAAACCCTAATTTAACTAAAAAAACGCTAAACTACTGATTGATTTGTATAATTCTCTTTACCCGAAATGTTAATTTTAACAAATTACAGGTCAAATCCGCTATTTTGCCCTCTCCCGACGCCATCTTTGACCCCTCCACAAGCCCTCATCAACTCCTCCTGAAGCCCTCTTCACCCCCTCCCGTCTCCCTCTTTTTCTCCTTCATGAAGCCCTCTTCGCCTCCTCCCGGCTCCCTCTTCACCTCCTCTTGAAGCCCTATTCACCCCTCCGGGAGCTGTCTATATCCATCCCGAAGCCATTAAATGTTTGTCTTCGGGTGGCAAAACCGGATCGCCAAAACCCCGAAAGCCCCATTCCTCAGGGCAAAAATTCGCGCTTTAGCTGTGATTTTTATTGGAATTATAATGCAATTTTGTAATTTTGCCGATGCGGAGAAACTTGGCCTCCCCACGACTGAGGCTCTTCGCGCCTTTCATGCCGGCTCCACCGCCCGGTTATAACAATAATGACATGAAGAAAAAACTGCTCTCTTTACTCTTGCTCGCCCTCTGCTTCACCGGCCAAGCTTCCGCACAAGCCATTCCCTCTGCCGCTGACAAAGCTTCCGCACAGACAACTTCCTCTGCCGCTGACAAAGCTTCCGCAAAGGATGCTCCCGACGGCAGCTTCAATCACCTGCGCACTTATCATATATTCGACAATCTGGACGTGGCTTTCACACTCGGCACCACAGGCCTCGGCCTCGAGGTTGCTACCCCCATCACCAAATGGGCCTCCCTGCGCCTCGGCTTCGACGGTATCCCCAAATTCAACATGCCCCTAAATTTCGACGTGGCCACTTATTCCGGTGAAGATGGCAATGAGAATAATTTCGAGCATGTGAAGGATATAATGTATGACATCACCGGTGAAGAGATGGATGATCGCGTACGCATGAACGCCAAGCCCAATATCTACAATTTCAAGATACTCGTAGACGTCTATCCCTTCAAGAACGACCGTCGCTGGCATTTCACAGCCGGCGTCTACATAGGCAGCTCCGTGATAGGCACAGCCGTTAACGCAAAGAACGAGACCAACTCACTGGTGGCGATGAATCTCTACAACCGTATATATGACAAGATGCTGGCCTCCGGAGGAAGCGACCCCCTTTTCGGCGACATCTACATCACCCCCGAGACATATGAGAAGATGATGCGTTACGGCCGGGTGGGCGTCCATATCGGAGATTTCAAGGACGGCACTCCTTATTATATGACCCCCGAGGCCAACGGCACTGTCAGCGCCAAAGCCTATGCCAACAGCGTGCGTCCATATCTCGGCTTCGGTTTCGCCTCACCTGTCGACAGGAGGCAACGCCTCAAGATCGGTTTCGATGCCGGAGCCCTGTTCTGGGGAGGCTCGCCCGACATAATCCTGGCCGACGGCGTGAATATGACCACCCAGCTGAAGAACATACGCGGAAAGGTGGGTCGTTATGCCGATTTCGTGAAGTCGATCAAGGTATATCCGGCCATTTCTTTCAGAATCTCTTACACTTTCTTCTGATTTTTTGGTAATTCAAAATATTTTGCTAAATTTGCACCGGATTTGAGGTAATGCCTCTTATCCGGTGTAATTATCTATAAATAACGATGTCGTAAAATTTAAACGTACGATATTTATTCCCAAAAAACTCAAAAACAAATAACCCGTTTAAACCGGAAGTCTGCCGCGATGGCAGAGCCTTCCGATTAAGACTAACAGTAAAATTTCAAGATGGAAGCAGAAAAGAAACCGAGACGTCCGAGAATCAGCGCTATGCCTAACACGGCGTCAAACGATAACGCGGACGGTGAGCGTTATGAGAAAGTGAACTATTCAAACAACGACGGGGAGCGCAGCCAGGAGCAGCGTCCTTACAATTCCGACCGTCAGGGGGGCTATCAGCAGCGCCAGTACAACGGTTATCAGCAGCGCAACAGCTATAACCGTAGCAATTATTCAAATCATTACGACCGTTCCTCTTACGGCAATCACAGCAGCAACTATCAGCAGGCACAGGCTTCTTCGTCAGCCGAAGGTGATGCCGAGAAGAGCGAGACTACAACCGAATCGGGTTATCAGAGCCAGCAGGGTTACCAGCCTCGTCAGAATGCTTACCAACCCCGCCAGAATGCCTACCAGCCCCGCCAGAACAACTACAACAACCGCAATCAGGGCGGCTACAATAACAACCGCAACCAGGGCGGTTACAACCAGAACCGCAACCAGGGCGGCTATAACCAGAACCGCAACCAGGGCGGCTACAACCAGAACCGCAACCAGGGCGGCTACAATCAGAACCGCAACCAGGGCGGCTACAATCAGAACCGCAACCAGGGCGGCTACAACCAGAACCGCAATCAGGGCGGCTATAATCAGAACCGTAATCAGAACCGCAATCAGGGCATGAAGTTTACTCCGCGCCCCAAACAGATAGATTACGTTCTCGAAGATATCGACCCGACTGAAGAAGTACGCCTCAACAAATATATGGCAAACGCAGGTATCTGCTCACGCCGGGAGGCCGATGAATACATCACATCAGGCAAGGTGAAGGTGAACGGTAACGTTGTAACCGAGCTTGGCACCAAGATTACTCGCGAAGACGTAGTGGAATTCGACGAGAAGGTGGTTACTCCCGAGCGCAAATGCTATGTGCTGCTCAATAAGCCTAAGGATTGCGTAACGACCAGCGACGATCCCAACGGCCGCACCACAGTGCTCGACCTCGTGAAGAACGCTTGCAAGGAGCGCATCTATCCCGTAGGACGCCTCGACCGCAACACCACCGGCGT
>CAZUNU010000104.1:0-10407 GCA_964622105.1 uncultured Sangeribacter sp.
TAATTTGAGAAGTTAAACCTTATCACGCCGATGGTGATGGTTATCTTGGGAAAGCCGGGAGAGTAGGTAATCGCCCCCTTAGGGAGAAGGCATACAATCCGGATGCCTTCTTTTTTTTCGTTTTATTTTTTTAATTATTCGGTTTATTTCATTAAATTTGCTCATTAAACGATTAGCATTTTCTTATGGCGACAGATTTACAAAATAAAATGGATTATGCCCCTCTTATCGAGGCAAAAGCTCAACATGTGTTCGATGTTATGGCTCCGCGTACTTCGGATGCTGACCTTATCCGTCTGCGTGATGCATTTGAGCTTGCCAGAGAGGCGCATGCACCCCAGATACGTAAGACCGGTGAGCCTTACATTTTTCATCCGATTGCTGTCGCCACAATTGCCGCTGAAGAACTCCGACTTGACGTAAATTCCGTTATTGCAGCTTTCCTTCATGACGTAGTGGAAGACACTCCACATCCTCTGGAAGAACTAAAAGTGCGTTTTGGAGACGATGTGGCCTATTTAGTGAATGTGCTTACAAAAAAGGAAAAAAAGAATTATGCACTGAGTAAGCAGGTGGATAATTTCCGACAGATCCTCGACTCCATGCAGCAGGATATCCGACCCATACTCGTGAAACTTGCTGACCGCCTCCATAATATGCGTACACTCTCTTCCATGCGGCCCGACAAGCAGATGAAGACGGCCGGAGAGACTGATTATTTCTACGCGCCACTTGCCAATCGTTTGGGAATGTATCACGTCAAGACTGAGCTCGAGAATCTCAGCCTGAAATTCCGTTGCCCCCATGAGTTTGAAGAGATCTCTGCACTTATTGAAAAAGACCGTTCCCAACAGGAGGAACGACTTGAAAGATTCCGCCGTCAGATGGAGGCTACCCTTGTGGAGGCAGGCATCAATGTCACTGTAAAGATAGAATATCGCCAGCCTTATAGCATCTGGCGAAAGATGAGAAAATATGGTGACGATTTCAATCATCTGAAGTATCGCCATTTTACCGACATCATTTTCGAAACTCCGGAGGGTGAGGATGAGAAAGCCTACGCTTTGAAAATCTATTCTCTTCTCACCGACAGATTCAGAGAGAAACCGGGTGGCATCTCCAATTATATTGATTCTCCCAAGGAGAACGGTTATCAGAGTTTTCATGTAAAGTTGCTTGCCGACTTTGGCAGATGGCAGGAAGTGCACATCAGCAGCCGCCGTATGGTGCGTAATTCTGAATTAGGTTATCGTGTGGAGAACTCCCAGGATATAATCGGACGTTGGGTCGACAAGTTCCGCAGAGTGCTCCGTGATATCGACTCTCATTATTATGGCATCGACTTCATGGAGCGTGTCACTGATTCATTCTACAACGATGATATCATGGTCTTCACTCCGAAAGGCAAAGGAGTAATCATGCCTCAGAAATCCTCACTTCTTGATTTTGCCTACGAAATATCGGAAGATCTCGGAAACCATGCCAAGTATGGCCGTGTAAACGGTTTCTTGACTTCAATCACAGCTCCGTTACGGCGTGGTGATGTGGTTCAGATCTTCCCTGATCACGACACACACCCAACAGAGGAGCGCCTGCAGCACGTAGTGACCTATAAGGCCAAGAATGCCATGCGTCAGTATCTCGACTCCGTACCTGAACCGAAATTCCGGCGTTGTCCGCATTGCCATCCCATTCCGGGGGAAGAGGTGATCGGTTTCAAAGACAAAGACGGACGTATCACTGTTCACAAACGTGATTGTCAGGTTGTAATCCGTCTTGCCTCACAGTTCGGCGACGATATCGTGAGTGTAGATTTTCAACCGGACGAAACCCTTTATCCTGTTACCGTCACGATCAAAGCCGTAGACAGGTATCATCTCTTCCTTGATATTGTTGACTGCATTTCCAATAAACTCAATCTCAATATTGACGCTTATAATTCCACGTCTGCTGATTCCATCGTGACAAGCAAACTTCAGTTCGGAGTACATTCCTACGAAGAGCTTCAGAAAATCATGCGTCATATATCCGGCATCAAGGATGTGGACGAGGTGAGATTAGCCGAAGTAGATGCATGAAAATTGGCTAAGTAATTTTAAATACTTGTCAATTGCGGTTATTCCAATAAAAATAATTACATTTGCATATTATTTGGATCAATGGCAATGTCTATTGTCCGGTGGCGGTCATCTTCTGTCATCCTGTAAGCCGGAATTAAACTCTCAATTTAACCAACGAAAACGTGAAACGTCTCAGTCTTATCATATTTGCTCTGATCATGGCTTTGTCGCTCCCCTCGATGGCCAATGCTCAGCAATCCGTAGCCGACAGCCTAACCTCTCTTTTGAAATTATATAAAACACCGGAAGACAGTCTGAAAATGCTCTACGATATTTATGACGCCTCCGACTTCAAGCATAAATCGAAGGTGGGCGTGAAAATAGTAGACCTTGCCAAACGCACAGATGATCAGCGTGCCCTCGCTGAATTCATTCCACAGGTTGTATCGGTCAGCATAAAAGACACAACGGTCGTGAAAGACATGCTTGACTATACCCGCTTTGTCAGAAATCCCGAAGATAACAAAATGATAAATCTGTTTATCCAGGTGAAAAAAGCAGCCGAAGAGGCCAACTATATTCCTGAGGATGAACTGCGCAAGGTGCTTCTGGATTATGCCAAGGAAGACATGACCGACAAGGATGATTTCTATGAGAATGTTCTTGACGTCTATCGCATGCTGATTTTTATCGGCAACAGGTCGAAAGGTAATCTTTATCTTGAATACTTAACCCGTCTTGAGTCGATGATAGAGCAGCTGCCGGATAACATGGGCTATATCCAAAATCAGTTTTATACTACGGCTGCCAATGTGCACACACGTAACGGCAACCATGAGAAAGCTCTTGAGATGGATCGTAAGTTGCTAAGCATCATAGCCAATCTGGAGAAAACATATAAAGAGTTAGGTCGCCCGTATCGTGATTACAGCCGTTACAAGTATATCAGCTACCGACGTATGTTGAGCAACTATCAGGCTCTATCCATGGATGAAATAAAAGATCTTTACGCCAAGTGCTCCAGACTTGCGGAAGAGAATCCTGATATAGCTGCCGATTTCTATGCCGAAGGGCGTCCCACAATCTATCGTCTTATGGCAGAGGGAGACTATGTGTCTGTGGTGCCGAAAATCAAGAAGGCGCTTAAAATAGCGCGCGACAGATATGCTCAAGGCAGCATGTTGCGTATGCTCGTAGCCGCTGCAGACTCAATCAACGATAAGGAGACTCTTCTATCCGCACTCAAAGACTATTCTCATTATCTGAAAACCACCCTTGACGCCCAATCGGAAGAGGCGTATCAGGAACTTCAGATCCGTTATGACATCAATCGCCTGAAGACGGAAAAGGAAGATCTGGAACATCAGAAGAAAAATGCTGAGTTGGCATCAAATCAAAGGGTGATAACAGTGGCTCTTGTGGGCGTGCTGGTTTTGGCGATCGCCCTGATGTTTCTTTACAGGAGCAATTTCTCCCTCAAACGCCGTATGCGGGATACGAAGGAAGAAAACCAGCATCTCCGTCAGAGTCTCGAGGAGATGTTTGGAAATACAGGCCTGAAGCGCACGTTGAATGTACGCCAGGAATCGCCGGGAAAGAAAAAATGATGGGTAATACCATCGGAAACTGATAACGAAACAATACAATTATTCTTATGTCAACAATCGGAAGTGTTTTCACCTCCAAGGCACGAAAGGCTCTTCTGCTGGGAAGCGGTGAGCTCGGTAAAGAGGTGGCCCTTGAACTGCAGCGTCTCGGTGTAGAGGTAATAGCATGCGACAAGTATCCAAATGCTCCGGCAATGCAGGTGGCTCACCGTTCTTATGTATTCAATATGCTTGATCCTGATGAATTGCGCAGGATAGTGCATTTCGAACGTCCCGACCATATTATCCCGGAGATTGAGGCAATAGCCACTCCTGCTCTTGTGGAGCTTGAGAAAGAGGGCTACAATGTGACTCCTACAGCTTCGGCGGCATTGCTCACCATGAACCGTGAGGGCATCCGCCGACTGGCGGCTGAGACACTCGGAATCACTACTTCTCCATATCGCTTTGCTTCCACACGGGAAGAATTCGATCACGCTGTCAAGGAAATCGGCCTGCCCTGTGTGGTGAAGCCAATCATGAGTTCCTCGGGTCATGGCCAAAGTGTGATAAGAAAAGCTGAAGACATAGATCATGCCTGGAAGGAGGCCCAGGAGGGGGGACGTGCCGGTGCCGGACGAGTTATCGTTGAGGGTTTCGTGGATTTTGATTATGAGATCACACTCCTCACCGTACGCAGCGTCTCGGGCACCACATTTTGTGAACCTGTAGGCCATATACAGGTAAATGGCGATTATCGATATTCATGGCAGCCGCAACCGATGTCGGAGACTGCTTTAGCCTCAGCAAAGGAGATAGCACGAAAGATTACGGATGCCCTCGGAGGTTACGGTATATTTGGTGTGGAGCTTTTCATCAAAGGCGATAAAGTGATTTTCAGCGAGGTCTCGCCACGTCCGCATGACACCGGTATGGTGACAATGATTTCGCAAGATCTCTCAGAGTTCGCGCTTCATGCCCGTGCGTTGCTCGGCTTACCTGTGCCTGCCATAGAGTTTTATGGCCCTTCAGCCTCACGTGCCATTGTTGTTGAGGGCGACAGCGATTGCATTGAGTTTGATTCTCTTGAGGAAGTGCTTGCAGAGCCTTCTACTCAGATACGCATTTTCGGTAAGCCGGAGGTGCATGGACATCGTCGTATGGGAGTGATCCTGGCCAAAGGTTCAACCGTAGAAGAAGCGCGTGCCAAAGCTGAGAGGGCATATGACAAACTCACAGTGAAAGTAAACTGATGAATGTAACCACCACGGACAATAACGGCTTAGGCCAAACCAATCCGGAAAGATACACCTCTAAAGAGGCCAAAGAAATCAACAATCCGGAAAGATACACCTCCAAAGAGGTGTGTCTTTTCCTTTCCGATTATGCCGTTGCACTTTTGGGATGCGCGGCTACATGCATACGTCTTGACCGCAATATCATACGTATGGCCTCCGCATTCGGAAAGAGTGTGGATCTCTTCATAATGCCGCGCCATATACACATGACGGTGCATAATCCTGACGGTGAGGATTCATTTACCTACATATCTACAGTTAAGCCT
The DNA here is from genome assembly GCA_964622105.1 of uncultured Sangeribacter sp. Taxonomy (GTDB): domain Bacteria; phylum Bacteroidota; class Bacteroidia; order Bacteroidales; family Muribaculaceae; genus Lepagella. The sequence goes on from CAZUNU010000104.1 coordinate 5,211, forward strand.
GCGCCTATCAGCTTCTCTCTCAATACAAAGCTCAGCCAGCTGAGCTGGCATGTGGCAGACGATCATCTGTCGCTGGAGAAAGCCCGTCATCGTTTCGAGAAGATAATTCATTCCGATAAGGAGACGCCATGGGTTACGCTTACCCTCGCTTCCTTTGCCAATGCCTCTTTCTGCGGAATTTTTGGCGGAGATGCAATGGCTATGCTTATAGTGCTGGTTGCCACATCCATAGGATTCCGCTTGAAGCAGATGATGGCCGGATGCCACACGGATGGCCGCGTTATCTTTTTCGTTTGTGCCTTTATCTCTTCCATAGTAGGCTCTTCAGGTTTCATTCTCACGCCTGATGGCACACCTGCAATAGCTGTAGGCACCAGCGTGCTCTATCTTGTACCCGGAATCCCTTTCCTCAATTCTTTCAGCGATCTTCTTTATCGTCATTATATCTGTGCATTCAGCCGTTTTACTGATGCTGTTATCCTCACAGCCTGCCTCTCGCTGGGCTTATGCCTCGGCATGAGGATGATGGGGGTAGGGATGTTCTGAGCGAATGTAAGGACCTTACGGTATATTGACGGGATGAAGCCTCTAAAAATGAAACTCTTTAAATTGTAAGAATAAAGTGCTGTTTGAAATCATAAAAGATGCTCTTCTCGCGGCTATGGCCGCCATAGGCTTCGGCTCGATAAGCCGACTGCCAAGAAGATCATACGTATGGTGTGGCCTTATTGCCGCAATAGGCCATTCCGCCCGCTTCCTACTTATGAATACCGATATACTGGGTCTGCATATAGTGGCGGCCACAGGATTTGCGTCATTCCTGATCGGCACTATGGCTGTCTTCATATCCCCTTTGGCCAAGACTCCCGCAGAGGCATATCTTTTCCCTGCTTTGCTGCCTATGATTCCAGGCATGTATGCCTATCGGTCGTTTGCCGGCCTTGCGATGTGCCTTTTCGGAGATACACAAGAAAAATTCGCCATATATTTTTATCGTTTTGCTGAAAACGGGTTTATTTGTCTCGCCATTCTGTTTGCTATGGTGATATGTGCCATCATTCCTATTTTCGCTTTCAAAAGCACTGCCTTTACTGCCACAAGATGACTCGTAAGGCACATTTTAATAAGTTTTAGACACTTTTAGCTATAAAGTAACAAATTTAGACGTTTATAATACAATTTTTCCACCTTATTTCTCATCCATTTTACTATCTTTGCAGTGCGAATCTTCCAAGAAGCCCAAGAGCCAGAAATTGCTCGTGGACTCATGCGACCGAAATTTAGACAATCTTTGCCGGATCAATGCCGGCCCCTGATCGATTCTTGGAGACGTCGTTCCTGAAACTATCATGAAAAAGTAGAAAAAATGGAAAAAGAAATTCTTAACCGCGCGGCGGACAATATCAGAATCCTGGCCGCTTCCATGGTGGAGAAAGCAAAGTCGGGACATCCCGGTGGCGCCATGGGTGGTGCAGACTTCATCAATGTTCTCTTCAGTGAATATCTCGTTTTTGATCCTAAAGATCCTGAATGGGCTACGCGAGACCGCTTCTTCCTTGATCCGGGCCACATGGCTCCGATGCTTTATGCCCAGCTCGCTCTGATAGGCAAATATTCCATCGACGAGCTCAAGCAACTCCGCCAGTGGGGTAGCCCGACTACAGGGCATCCGGAGTTTGACATTGCACGTGGTGTAGAGAATACATCCGGACCTCTCGGTCAGGGCCACACGTTCGCTGTTGGCGCGGCTATCGCCGCTAAGTTCCTCGGAGCCCGCACCGGTAACCCCGGTTTTGACAAGGAGACCATCTACGCTTACATTTCTGACGGTGGTATCCAGGAGGAGATCTCACAGGGTGCCGGCAGAATCGCAGGTACGCTCGGTCTGGGTAACCTTGTGATGTTCTATGACTCCAACGATATCCAGCTTTCTACTGAGACAGCTGAGGTGACCAACGAGGACACAGCCATGAAGTATCGTTCATGGGGTTGGAACGTGATGGAGATCGACGGTCATGATGTTGATCAGATCCGCATGGCTCTCAACGCTGCCAAGGCAGAGCGCGAGCGTCCTACTCTCATCATCGGCAAGACCGTGATGGGTAAAGGTGCCCGCAAGGCCGACAATACTTCATATGAGCGCAACTGCAAGACTCACGGTGCACCTCTCGGAGGTGATGCTTACCGCAATACCATCACTAATCTCGGAGGAAATCCGGATGATCCGTTCGTGATCTTCGATGAAGTGAAGGCACTATATGACGACCGTGCCAAAGCTCTTGAAGGAATAGTGGCTGAACGCAAGGCTGAGGAAAAAGAGTGGGCCGACAAGAATCCCGCCAAGGCTGAGGCTCTTGCAAACTGGATGGAAAACAAAGCTCCGGTGATTGACTGGAGCAAGATAGAGCAGAAAGAGAATGATGCTACGCGTAACGCCTCAGGCAATGTGCTTGCCGAGCTCGCCAAGCAGGTGCCCAACATGATCTGCTCTTCCGCCGACCTCTCCGAGAGCGACAAGACAATCTCTTTCCTCAAGCAGACCAAGGCTTTCGCCAAGGGAGATTTCTCAGGTGCTTTCCTTCAGGCCGGTGTGGCTGAGCTCACCATGGCTTGCTGCTGCATCGGTATGGCTCTTCACGGTGGTGTTATCGCTGCTTGTGCCACATTCTTCGTATTCTCAGATTACATGAAGCCTGCAGTGCGTATGGCCGCTCTTATGGAGCTTCCAGTGAAGTTCATCTGGACTCACGATGCATTCCGCGTAGGCGAGGATGGTCCCACCCACGAGCCTGTTGAGCAGGAGGCACAGATCCGTCTTATGGAGAAGCTCAAGAATCACCACGGCCGTAACTCCGTGCTTGTACTCCGTCCCGCAGATGCAGAGGAGACTACAGTGGCATGGAAGCTAGCCATGGAGAATGTGTACACTCCTACAGCTCTCATACTTTCACGCCAGAACATTAATAATCTCCCTGCCGGTAATGACTATTCTCAGGCAGAGAAAGGTGGCTATATCGTAGCCGGTTCCGACGAAAATCCTGATGTAGTGCTTGTGGCTACCGGTTCAGAAGTTTCTACTCTGGTTGACGGTGCCAAGAAGCTCCGCGAGGATGGCTTAAAGGTGCGTGTGGTTTCTGTTCCCTCAGAGGGCCTCTTCCGCACTCAGCCCGTAGCTTACCAGAATGAGGTGCTTCCGAAAGACGTGAAGAAGTTCGGCCTCACCGCAGGTCTTCCTGTAAATCTTCTTGGTCTCGTAGGCACAGATGGCAAGATCTGGGGTCTGGAATCCTTTGGTTTCTCCGCTCCTTACAAAGTGCTTGATGAGAAACTGGGCTTCACAGCAGATAATGTCTACAATCAGGTGAAGTCAATGTTCTGAATCTGAACACTAAAATCAATCTATTACCATAGACACCGGCGGAAAGATATCCGCTTGAAGCTTTCCGCCGGCGTCTTTTCCCTCTCCGGGCGGCATTCCCTTATAACTTATCCCCGGTCACCGCCCATAATGCAATAATCGTTTTTCCAATTTTTTCTTTTTCTTAACTTGTGATGTTATTCTCCGGTCAGACCTTAATGACCGTATTATGACGTCGCCACACCAAACACATCTTTTCATGTACTTATTAGGTTACGACATAGGAAGTTCTTCTGTAAAGGCAGCTCTGGTAGACGCTGTCACCGGAAAATGTGTGGCTTCCGATTTCTTCCCGAAAAACGAGGCTCCGATAAAGGCGCTCCGTCATGGATGGGCCGAACAGGACCCGGAGAACTGGTGGAAATATCTCAAGGAGGCTACGGCTTCCGTGCTTGCCCGGAGTGAAGTGAATCCTAAGGATATCAAAGCCATAGGCATCAGCTATCAGATGCACGGTCTTGTGGCCATAGACCGCGACCGTAAACTGCTGCGTGATGCCATCATATGGTGCGACTCGAGAGGGGTGCCATACGGTGAGAAGGCTTTCCGCGAACTCGGTGCTGAGGAATGCCTGCCTCGTCTCCTGAATTCACCCGGTAATTTCACCGCCTCAAAGCTCCGTTGGCTCAAGGAAGAGGAACCCGAGATATTCGAGAAAATCTATAAGGTGATGCTCCCGGGCGACTATATCGCCATGCGTCTTACCGATGAGATCTGCACCAACCCGGAGGGCCTCTCGGAATACATGCTCTGGGATTTCAAGGAGAATGCTCCTGCTACATTCCTCATGGCTTATTTCGGCTACGAGCCTGATATTTTCCCTGAGGTGAAACCCACATTCTCCGAGCAGGGTCGCCTGACGGAGAAAGCCGCAAAGGAACTCGGTCTCGCGGAAGGAACGCCTGTGACATATCGTGCGGGAGACCAGCCCAACAACGCTCTCTCTCTTAACGTATTCGATCCGGGAGAGGTGGCTTCCACGGCCGGCACTTCGGGTGTGGTTTACGGAATTAATGGTACTGTAGACTATGATCCGCGCTCACGTGTGAATAATTTCGCACATGTCAACCATAGCGGCGAGAAGACACGCATCGGTGTGATGACCTGTATCAACGGCACAGGTATCCTCAATACCTGGATCAAGCGTAACGTAGCTCCGGATGGAATCAGTTATGCTGAGATGAACGATCTTGCAGCTACAGTGCCGGTAGGAAGTCAGGGTGTCACCATCCTTCCTTTCGGCAACGGAGCAGAGCGTGTGCTTGAGAACCGTCAGATTGAATGTTCTATCCACGGCATAAATTTCAATATCCATAACCGCAACCATATCTTGCGTGCCGCTCAGGAGGGCATTGTCTTTTCCTTCATGTATGGCATGGAGATAATGGAATCGATCGGCATGGATATCAAGAAGATCCACGCAGGCAAGGCAAATATGTTCCTGAGTCCGATCTTCCGCGACACGCTTGCCTCCGTTTCCGGTGCTACAATAGAGCTTGTTGATACAGACGGCGCGGCAGGAGCCGCTAAAGGTGCAGGTATAGGTGCAGGCATATATGCCGACAACAAGGAAGCTTTCGGTTCACTCAAAGTGCTTGAAGTGATCGAGCCGGCTGCAGACCGCACGCCCTATCTGGAGGCCTATGCACGTTGGAAACGCATCCTTGACAACGTCCTCGCCGCCAAATCCGAATAGGCTCGTAAGCCTCCGCATAGGAACCTAAGCCTCCGATAGGCTCGCAAGCCTCCGCATAGGATCGTAAGCCTCCGGCTTGCGCC
>CAZUNU010000105.1:0-10404 GCA_964622105.1 uncultured Sangeribacter sp.
AGCGTCTGGCCAGTCTTGAAGTCTTTTCCGGCAATAGGCATCTTCGTTTTTTCAGCAAGTTCCCACATAGCGGGAATGTCGACAGTGGTGTTCGGAGCACCCATGATGAAAGGAGCGCCTTCTGAAAGAGCGGCATATGCATAGCACATGGAGGGAGCGATGTGCTCCTTGTCGTCGGCTTTCATGGCAGCCTCAAGAGCCTCAAGCGATCCATGCACTTTCTCGTCTACCGGCACATAAACTTCTGTGGAGGCAGCCCAAAGCACTACCACGCGATCCACGCCCGTCTCTTTCTTGAAGTTGCGGATATCCTCGCGGATCTGCTCCACCATATCCCAACGGTCTTTGCAATCCTTCACATTGTCGCCGTCAAGACGTTTTGCATAGTTCTTGTCGAAAGCGGCCTTCATGGGCTTGATAGCCTCGAGTTCTTTCTGAATAGGAAGGATATCTTTTGCCTTGAGCACCTCAGCGTTGACAGCCGATTCAAAAGCGTTGGCAGGATAGACATCCCATGCACCAAACACGATATCATCAAGATCGGCGATAGGCACAATGTCTTTGTAGTGGAGATATTTCTTGTCGGCGCCTTTTCCAACGCGGATTTTGTCATACTGAGTCATGGAGCCTACGGGCTTTGCCAGACCTTTGCGAGCGGCGAGAACGCCCGCCATGAATGTGGATGTCACTGCTCCGAGGCCGACAACGAGCACTCCGAGTTTGCCCTTGGGGGCCTCAGCTTTCTTATTTGCCATAATGTTTGTTATCAGTTTTTCGTTTCAATAATTCCAGCTGTCTCCCTTTGGCAGGGCTGACAGAAGGCGCTCTTACAAGTCCGCGGCAGCGCTCACCACGAAGTTGATCAAATGCGGCGTAAAATTACCTCCCTTTTTGGATATTACAAAAAAAAATGGCCTGAAAATTCAGACCAATTTCTTAAACTTTACAAACAAAAGGCGTATTTACCCAAATTATGTTAAATTGAATATCAAATTTTTAGATAATGTTAATTTATGTAAATTGAGGTAAAGGCCATTTTTCGTCTATTTTTCCATTATATGTCATCCACCGTTATGTCATGCACCTTCAAGGAAACCGAGTGCCTCATCAAGGCTGCTGACAATATTGGGGTGCAACGTATCGTCTTCCTCCTGAGTCCAGCCTTTGCCCTTGAGCCATATAGCCTGGCAACCTGCTTTCTCAGCCGGCACGATATCCTTGGCATAGCTGTCGCCGATCACGAGAACTTCCTCAGGCTTCAGGCCCAATCCCTCCACTCCGAGAGTGAAAATCTTCGGGTCCGGTTTTCTGACTCCCACAACCGCGCTCTCGATCACTTTCTTGAAATAACTGTCGATACCGAAATCCTTGAGCACCGTCTCCACATTGCCATAGAAATTGCTCACAAGCACCATCGGATATTTCTTGGAGAGGGCATCAAGCACCGGCTTGGCCTTTTCAACATTTGCCTTTGCCGAATCATAGCACAGCTGAGCAATCTTCTTGGCCATAGGCTCGATCTGAGCTGGTGGGAAATGCCCGTCTTCTGCCAGCTTCTGAAGCTCTATCTGTATCTTGATGTCGAGAAGATCGTGGAAGTCATGATGCGGAAGAATGTGGAGAGTGCGTGCGAGCTCACGCTCTGCGTATACATATGCCTCACGGAACTCAGCCTTGTCACAAGCCACGCCTGCCTGCTGCCATGCACTCCATATCACCTCGCTCCAATGGTCGCCTCCTGTGTCGAGAGTGCCGCCATAGTCAAATATTATACCCTTTACTTTTGTGATGTCGATATTCATAATATTTCGTTTTTATGGTAATTAATAATTCATAAGGCCGCCTCTCCGTACAGCACCACTCCCCTATTTATCAAGAGAAGCTGAAAGCTCGCGACAGATCTTCTCGTGACGGCACATCATATAAATTAAAACAATATTGAGCACCGTGAGTTCGAATGCGAAGTAGAGCCAGGGCATACGGAAGATCAGGATAGCGGCGATAAGCGCGAAACTCCTCGTGTTGAAAGACAGGATGTTGGTGTATTTCATCAGAGGCTTGCTCTTCGCACGGAATGCATCGCGGAAGCTCTGAGGAATGTTGTCGCCATACTTGCGCACGAGCTTCCTGCGCAATTCCTGCATCCGAGGCGTACGCTTCTCCTGGCCTACCGTGTAGTTGGTGTAGAAAGCCAGAGTGAGTTTCTGCCAGAAATTATGACGCCAGCTCAGCTGATGGAAACGATCCCAGAGTTTTGACGCGGTGTCGAGCTCGCTACCCTCCTTCCCTTTGAGGAAAAACAGATGGAACTGACGGTAATAGTCGGCCATTGCCGCTTGAGTGGCATGACAGAGACCTGTTACAACGGCCATGACCCATATCACCCAATGATGAGCGGAGAAGAACTCGCTCGTGACGTTCTCACGCAGACAGATGGCCACGTATATGGCGGCAAACCATATGTCGCCGCTCACGCCGTCGAGTATGCGGCCGATGCGCGAATATTGCTTGGTCATGCGCGCCAGCTGACCATCGGCACTGTCGAAAGAATCCGCCCAGACCAGGAGCACCACACCCAGAAGATTTATCCAGAAATTATTGAAATAAAACGCCACGCCGGCACCTACTCCAAGAAATATGGAGGCTATTGTGATGGCATTTGGAGTGACACCCAGGCGTTCGGCGAGACGCGCCCACATGTAACCTATGGGACGATAGAAAATCAGGTCGAAGGTTTCTTCCGTATCCATCGACTTCAAGGAATCCTTGTAGCCGGGATGCTTCTCTTGAGAATGATCTTTCATTTCCTTTTCCTCCATTCTTTTATGGCGCTGAGCACGCATTTGGCTATATACGGGGCAGCTTCCGCACGGCAAGGTGCGAAACTTGGCCAGTCGTTGAAGTCGATTATGCGTACTGTGCCGTCGGGATCCACGATACAGTCGCCACCGTATATCTTGACATCAAGAATATCGGCCGCACGCTGGCATGTTTCCTTCAGTTTGTCGAGGTCGAAGTGAAGACCCCTGCTTTTACCGTTGACCACCTCATAGCCGTATTTGCTGTGGCCCTCGTCGAAAGGATAAAACCAGAAGAAGAAAGGCTGCCCGCTCACGCTGTAGAACTTGATGAGATCGCCTACGAGATGACGGTTGATCACGGCTCTCTTTATTCCACGGTAGAAATACTCATGGAGCACCTCCTGCGCCTCTTCCGGATGACGGCAATAGCTTACGTCTTCCTTATGCTGGGCATGGAAGTCGCCGCGCTTAATCCAGCAGGATTTGAAGCCGGCTTCCTTAAGATCGGTCACGACGCTCTCGTTGGTGTTGACTATGAGGCTGTCGGGATAAGGGATCTTGTTGCCAAGGAGTATCCTTGTCATTCTCTCGCGGGTGCAGTTCTCGATACCGTAGCCGGAATTGATCACAAGTCTACCTTCGTCTTCAAGAGCCTGGAGCTTTGCTATTGAAGCCTGCTCCCTGCACATGTTGAGGATGATGGGTTCCTCTATTACGGATGAATTGAAGAGATCCTCGCTATATATGTTGACCTCACATCCTCTCTTACGCAGCTGTTCGACCGCAGCATTGAAGATGGCGGCATCATTGCCAATATGGTTGGGAGAGAAGGCTCCGGCCCTCATTACTCCCGCAATCTTTATATCAGACATAGTTATAAGTGTAATCTTCTGTTATACCGGGATAGTGATTGGTGCGGATAATCCTCCGCTCCAAGCCGGGTGAGGAATTCACACACCCTTTAGGAAAGCATCGGCAGTGGCAATGTCGGCGGCATGATCCACGTCGATGATCTTGTTCATATCGTAGGCTTGCAGACGCAACCCAGCCTCCACGAGGGCGCGCTGATAATTGCGCATGCGCCCTACCCCTTCATCGAGACAACGCTTCAAGACCGGAATAGCCGACTGCCCGAGGCCGTATATGCCCCCACTGACATACTTCACTCCTTCGCTCCAGGAATCAAGGAAACCGGTGATGCGTCCCCCGGCATCCGTGGCCACATAGAGCGGCTTCTCATCATCGATAAAGGATGTGACGGCCATCATGCCGTCGATCTCTTCAGGCGCCTCCTCGAAAGCAGCCACGTATTTACGGAAATCCTCTTCACGGAAGATAGTGTCTACCGTAGTGATGATATACCTGCCCTTGCCTTCCATCTGCCTGGATAGTTCATAGAAACTATGCATGGACGTGGGAGTGGTCTTCACGACAAGATCAAACGCACAAGGCAGCGACGGAGCTGCGACAGTGAGATACTCAGCCACCTCCTTCATCTCCTCGTTGACAATTACGCTTATAGAGTCGGCTCCGCAACGTGTGAAGATGTCGATTAGGCGCATTATCATGGGTCGGCCATCGATATTTACCAGGGGCTTCGGGAGAGGAACTCCCTCCTGCACGAGCCGGGAACCCTGTCCGGCGGCGATTATTCCGAAATTCATACTGTCTCTGGGGATTTGGGTTGGTTCACCTCGTTATTATTCTCGCTATTGGCGTCACCGGCAGCCGGAGCCTTATCGGCGTCCTGCTGTTTAACTGCCGCAGCCGACTTGTCTGCACCGGAAGTTTTATCGGGAACAGGAGCTTTATCTTTCTGTGCGTTCTTATCGGAGCGATCGCCCTTATCCTGACGGTCAGATTTCTCCTGGTGATCGCCTTTCTCCTGGCGCTCGCCCTTGTCGGGGCGCTCGGTCACAAGCTTCCGGAGCGGATTGGCGGAAGCCTCAAGATAGCGTTCGCGGTTTCTGAGCAGATCTATGGCTTTATAGATTGCCTCACGCATGGAGGTGGGATCAGCCTCGCCTTTCCATGCGATTCCGAATGCCGTGCCATGATCGGGAGATGTACGCACAAACGGCAGACCGGCCGTGAAATTCACTCCCTTCTCTCCGGCCAGTGCCTTGAAGGGAGCAAGGCCCTGATCGTGATACATGGCCACAATACCGTCGAATTTTTTATAGTCGCCGACACCGAAGAAGCCATCTACAGCAAACGGGCCAAATGCGAGAGTGCCATTTTCACGCGCCTCGTTGATGGCCGGAATGATCACCTCCTGCTCTTCCGAACCGAGCAGACCGCCGTCGCCGGCATGGGGATTGAGCGAAAGGACAGCTATGCGCGGACGGACAATCCCGAAGTCCTGCTTCAAGGAATGGCGGAGACCCTCTATGGCAGCCCCTACCGACTCGCGGGTGACGGCCTCGGCAAGCCGGGCTACAGGAAGGTGGGTGCTCACGAGAGCCACGCGGATATGATCGTCAAAAAGAATCATCCTTGCCTTATAACCTTCGCCGGCCTTGGCCTCAAGATATTCCGTATGTCCCGGGAAGCGGAATTCATCGCTCTGCACAGCCTCTTTGGAGATAGGAGCGGTGACGAGCACGTCGATATCGCCATCTTCAAGAGCCTCCATAGCTGCCTCAAGTGAGGCTACGGCAGCTTTGCCGGATTCCGGAGTTGGCTCACCAGGCTTCAGCTCGGGCACTTCCTGCGAAATCTCAACCACACTTATGCGGCCCGGCTGCGCCGAAGCTGCATCGTGAGCTTTGTAGATCTTCACGCCGTCGAGCCCGAGCAATTTGCGTGCCTTCTCTGCGAGTGAATGATAACCGAACACTACAGGAGTGCATATCTCGGTCATTCCCTCCTCTCCCAAGGCTCCGAGTATCACCTCATAGCCTATACCGTTTATATCGCCGTGGGTAATACCCACTTTCAATGGTCTTGTCATTTTAATCCTTTTCGTTTTTCTGTTTCTTACCTGCCAACATTCCGCAGGCAGCCATTATGTCTTCGCCTCTCGATGTGCGGATAGTGGCCGTGATGCCCTTTGAGTTAAGATGATTGCGGAACATCAACATTCTCTCCTCGCTGCATGGCTTAAGCTCCACATCCGGTATTGCGTGGAAGCGTATGAGATTCACGCGGCAGTCAAGATTGCCGATGAGGCGCACAAGTTGATCGGCATGAGCGATATCGTCGTTGACCCCCCGCCACATTATATATTCGAGAGAGAGCCTGCGCTGATGACTGAAATCATAGCCGGCAAGCATCTTCATGACGCTCGATATCGGGAAAGCCTTCTGCGCGGGCATAAGCTGGCCACGCTCCACAGGATCGGCGGTGTGAACGCTGACAGCCACGTGCACCTGAGTCTTCTCAAGAAGATCCTTCAGCTGAGGAAGCTTGCCTACAGTGGACACGGTGATACGCTTCGGGCTCCAGGCAAGACCCCACGGAGCCGTGAGGATCTCAATCACCGGCAATACAGCGTCAAGATTATCAAGAGGCTCGCCCATGCCCATGAACACCACATTCGTGAGCTCAGCCATAGGTTCCACGCCCTTGGGAGGAACAGGAGGAATACTCAATATCTGGTTGATGATCTGTGCAGGCGTGAGATTTGCCTTGAAACCCATGCGTCCCGTGGCACAGAAATAGCAGTTCATCTTGCAGCCTGCCTGAGAGGAGACGCAGAGAGTGGCCCTGTCTTTATCGGGAATGTAGACGCTCTCGATTGTGCGTCCCTGGCCGACGTTGAAGAGATACTTCACAGTGCCGTCAGAAGACTTCTGGTGGGAAACAGGCTTCTCCCGGCCGATCGTATAGTTTTCGGCGAGCCATTCGCGATTCTTCTTGGAGATGTTGACCATCTCATCGAAATCCGTAACCTTTTTCTTATATAGCCAGTCGGCGAGCTGCTTACCCACAAACTTTGGCATCCCTCCGGAGAGGACTATTTTCGTGAGGCCATCAAGAGTGAGGCCGATCAATGGAAGTTTCATAATCTTGGAAGGGAATATTTTGTAGTCTGAGGAAAGAGCGGACTACATCCGCAGACATACCCTATATGAATGATAACATATGAAAAGTAAAAAAGGTCGTCGCCTCACTGTGGCGACGACCCCTTTCTATGAGTTGCTCTGCCGAGGAGCGCGGCGGTCAGTCGCCGGCCTCGAACTTGAAGATATTGTTCTTGAATTTCTTTGAGCCTAAGAGCATCTCGCCCATGTTGGGATTCACGAGCTGATAATACTGCTGCTCATACTGCTGGTCGCTGAAGGGGAAGGATTCGGTGTTCTTGCCGAAAATCTGGTAAGCATACACACCGTTGTCGCCTTTCACCACTACTACATTGCCGGGCTGAGAACCTGCTATGCGGCCCATTACAGCTGCATCGCGCACAGAAGCATTGCGGCCGAAACGGAAAGTGGAGTCGTTTCTTGCCTCTACTGCCATAGCCTGAGCTACGGAAGCCATTGTGCCGGCCTTGCCCTGGTATTCCTTCACGAGTTCGTCGCCGGCTTTGTTCTTGCGGGCACGGTCAGTAGCGTAAGCGCTAACTTCGCCATTGGTAAGGGGCACATAGTCGCTGTATTCATCAGTGACGGCCACTGCATAGAGAGCGGGAGTGACAGCGTCTTTACTTTCATAGATATGGCTTACAGCACCGGGCTTGCCATCTACCATCACCCAACGCACCACCTGACGGCTGTCGGGGTAGTAGCTCTGCATACCTGCCATGCGGGGCACAGCGGGAGAAGAGGCGTCGAGGCTGAGCTGCTGAACTGAATAACCTGCCTTAGCCGCGTTGGCGATGAAATCCTTTGCAGAAGCGTTCTCATCAAGGAATTTCTCAAGTTTCTCACGCTCACCATTGATAGTCTTGGTGCTGGGCTTGAGTTCATAAGTCACCTCCTCGAAAGAGTAGACGTCGACCGGAGCGGTGCGTTTTGCCACCTGAGCGAGCACAGCGCCCTGTGGAGTGGAAAGGAGGTTGATGAAGCGGCCACCGGCCTTGTTGAGAGAATCGAGCTGAGAGCTTTCAAGAGCGTTTGTGCGTCCCTGGGCATTGAAGAGAGAAATCCACTGAGCGGTCTGGGCCATCACGCTGTCGGCAGAGAAGCGCTTTGAAACGCTGTCGACGGGAAGGCCGGAATTGAGGCTTGCGAGCACCTTGGCGGGAAGCTGCTCACCCACAACCTGCACGAGATTGAGCTGGATAGAGTCGAGAGCTGTAGACTTGCGGCCCATCTTAACGATGGTGAAGCCCTTGAGATTCTCAGAGATGATCTTCACCTCACCGGGAGCGGCAGAAAGCACATAGTCTTTCACCTGGCCTGCGGGGAGATCGGAAGCACGGAGCTCCTTATTAGTAACTATCACACCCTCTTTTCTGAGGTCTTTGGCTACCTGACCTGCGCTATCGGCGAGTGAGCGGGCAGTCTTAGTAGCGAGCATGCGTGCATCCTCACGGTCTGCCACTGAGGGAGAGATGTTGACGGCGATGAAGCTAACGTCTTTAGTAAGGTCTTCTACCTTGAAACGGTTCTTGTTTTCGTTGTAAGCAGCGGCTATCTCCTGGTCGCTTACGGCATACTTGGCGGGATCAAGCTGGCCGAAAGGATGGTAGGCCACGCTCACGTTGTTGGTGGAGACGTAATCATTATAGAGGGCCTTCTTATCGAGCTCGTTGGCCTTGACAGTGCCATAGAGGAGCTGCTGATATTTCTGGCGTTTGATCATCTGCATTGTCTCCTGCTCCATGTTGAGCCAGAGACGCTGGTAGGGAGCCATGGCAGCTTCTGTGAGACCATTGCGCTTGGGATTGAAGATCACCTCATATGCCTGCGAGGGGTTGGCCACTGCAAGACCGGCAGCGTTGAGCTGCTGGATGATTGTCTGGATTGAGGGGTTGATGGGGTTTTCCATCACATAGAAGCGAAGCTGCTCGCCCGAAGTGCGGATTCCGGCGTCGTCGGCCGCCTTGTCGAGAAGGCGCTCAGCCACGAGCTGATCGAGAGCCATCTGCGAAAGGAGCTGAGTGTCGAATGCGGAAGCCTGTGCGGGATTCTGACGGCGCATCTGCTCATACTGGTTGTTGAGCTCCTCGCGTTTGCGCATGTAGTCTGTGTAGTCGATTTTCTCGCCGCCAATCTTTGCCACTGTGGTGTGGTCGCCGAAGAGATTGCGGCTGTTGGTGAGTGCATCACCGACAATGAAGGCAAGGAGCGCCACACCGATAACGACGATGAGGAACACCGACTTGCTTCTGATTTTCTCTAAAGTTGCCATTCTGTGCTATAGCTGAATAATTTGTGTTTGTTAATTCGAAAAGATAAAAATCCGCATCATGGCATCGGATGAACACGCCGATGCCTGGCGTAATTAGGCGCAAAGATAACACTTTTTCGGATAATGTGCAAACACAGCGCCTGTAAATTCAAAATGCGGGATTAGAAAGAGCCTCTCTCCCGCATTTTGAATGATGTATTATAAATTATGAATCGCACATTGCGAATTATGCCTTGAGGAGAGTCTTTTTGATCTCGTCGGCACGGTCGGTCTTTTCCCAAGTGAACAGCTCCACCTCGCGGGTGATAGGCTCACTTTCGTAGCGGTTGATGAATGTCTTCAACACCTTGCGGGGTTCACGACCCATATGGCCGTAAGCGGCTGTCTCGCGGTAGATGGGATTGCGAAGCTTGAGCCATTCTTCGATTGCACCGGGACGAAGGTCGAACATCTCCTTGATCTTGTCGGCGATCATGGCGTCGGTCAGTCCGGGAGCAGCCGTGCCGAATGTGTCGACAAATATGCTCACAGGCTCAGCCACACCGATGGCATAGCTCACCTGCACGAGCATCTCGCGTGCCACACCGGCCTTGACCATATTTTTTGCTATGTAGCGGCAGGCATAAGCGGCTGAACGGTCTACCTTGGAGGGATCCTTGCCTGAGAAAGCACCACCACCGTGGGCGCCGCGGCCGCCGTAGGTGTCGACGATTATCTTGCGGCCGGTGAGACCGGTGTCGGCATGTGGGCCGCCAAGCACGAATTTGCCTGTAGGATTGACATGGAGCACGAGCTTATCATCAAAAAGCGCCTTGATATTTTCCGGAAGCTTCTCCACCACTCGCGGAAGAAGCACCTCCTGCACACCTTTGCGTATCTTAGCGAGCATCTCCTCGTCGGCACGCTGGCGAGCCTGATCAGTATCGGCCAAAGGAGCGATAAATTCATCGTGCTGCGTGCTCACCACGATTGTGTGTATGCGCTTCGGAGTGCGGTCATCGTTATATTCCACAGTGACCTGGCACTTGGCGTCAGGACGAAGATAAGTTTTGAGTTTACCTTTCCGGTAATATGACATCTCATTGCCTTCGCGACGAATGTCGGCAAGTTCACGCAAGATAAGGTGAGAGAGGTCAAGAGTGAGGGGCATGAGATTTTCAGTCTCATCCACGGCGTATCCGAACATCATGCCCTGATCGCCGGCACCCTGGCTGAGGAGATCGCCGCGTGATACACCACGGTTGATGTCGCCGCTCTGTTCATGTATGGCGGAGAGGATTCCGAGCGAGTCGCCGTCAAAGCGGTA
>CAZUNU010000106.1:0-10288 GCA_964622105.1 uncultured Sangeribacter sp.
GATTGCGAGTGCAAAGTTAGCCTTTATTTTCCAAACTACTAATTTTTTTTACTAAATTTGTAAAAATTTTTTTGTCCTTATAATGCTTTCTTTTTACATGGCATTATCAATCAGTGGTTTAAGACTTATATCTTGCTCTGAAAATTTTTAAATTCCTTTGCATCAACAACCATCTCCATAATGGTAAAAGATATTAAAATAGAGGATTTCGACTATCTTCTCCCTGATGAACGCATACCCCGACACCCTCTTGCTCAGCGAGATGCATGCCGGTTGCTGCTCATGCGCCCCGACGGCATAATGGCTCATAGGGTATTTTCGGAATTGCCCGGACTGTTGCCTCCGGGCTCCATGCTCGTTTGCAACGACACGAGGGTGATCAACGCCCGTATTTCTTTCTTAAAGACTACAGGTTCCCGCATCGAGGTTTTCCTCCTGGAGCCGATTGACCCGGCCGATTATGTGCTTACTTTCCAGACACGAGGACGCTGCGTATGGAATTGTCTTGTGGGCAACCTCAAGCGGTGGAAATCCGGCCCTCTCACTCTGGAGATACAGCCTGAGGGCTTCGACAAGCCGTTCACTCTCTCTGCTACTCGCCTACATCCTACCGAAGGCAACGGCCACGCTGTTGAGTTTACGTGGGATAATCCGGAGGCTACTTTCGCCACTGTGGTGGAAGCTGCGGGATTCATACCCATTCCTCCTTATCTGAAACGTGCTTCCGAACAAAGCGACCTTTCGGATTACCAGACGGTGTATGCTGACGTCAAAGGTTCCGTGGCCGCCCCTACAGCCGGGTTGCACTTTACTCCGGAGGTGTTCAGGGACCTTGAAGCCCACAATATTCCGGTCGGCAAGCTCACGCTCCACGTGGGCGCAGGCACGTTTCAGCCTGTGAAGGCCGACAATATCGGTGACCACCCGATGCATACCGAGACTTTCTCCGTATCCCGCTCGCTGCTTGAGCACCTTATCCGGCAGAAGGAGGAGAAAAAGCCTTTGGTGGCCGTCGGCACTACATCCGTGCGCACATTGGAGTCGCTGCCTGTGCTCGGTGCCATGATAATGAAGGGCGACACGAGTCTTCATGTTGGCCAATGGACAGCATATGCTCCCGAAACGGAAGCTACCGACACAATCACCGCTCTGAAGGCTCTCTCTGCTTACATGGCAGAGCAGGGAATGGACGATCTTACGGCTTCAACGGCCATAATGATAGCGCCGGGCTTCAAATGGAGAATGACCGACATAATGGTCACCAATTTCCATCAGCCTCAGTCGACCTTGCTTCTGCTCGTATCCTCTTTCATCGGCGACAGGGATTATGATACCCCTCTCCCTCTCTGGCGAAAGATGTATACGGAGGCGATGGAGAACGGCTATCGTTTCCTTTCTTACGGCGATGCCTGCCTCCTTTTCAGAAATAAATCTAATTCACGTTAATTTCCACTTTATGAGCTCTATAATTGATCTCCCAGCTTCCAAAAGCATAGGCGCACGTTTCCTCGTGGCTTCTTACTTTGCCGGCACTCTTCAGGAGTGTCGCCGTTTCGACGACTGCGATGACCTGAAGGTGATACAGAAAGCTCTGCTCGACCTTTACCGTGGAGTAAACGAAGGCGACCGTGGAGTAAAGGCGGTCCATCCGGAGCCTCAGGAACTCGATATCCATGCCTCAGGCACGGCATTCCGTTTCATGGCCGCCACCGTGGCCTCAACACCCGGTGCTGACGTGATCCTCACAGGTACGAAGCGGCTTTGCGCGCGTCCTATGACTCCGTTGCTTGACGTGCTCCGTCAAGCCGGGGCTGACATCGAGGCTTTGGGCCAGAACGGCGTGGGGCCTTATCACATAAAAGGAGCCCGGCTCAACGGCGGCTCTTTTGAGATAAGGGGAGATGTGAGCTCTCAATTCATTTCAGCTTTGATGCTCGCCTCTCCAACCTGGAAGGGGGGTCTCAGCCTCCGCTTCACTACTCCGCTTGTGTCGCGTCCGTATGCGGAGATGACGGCACAGGTGATGCGCGACTTCGGTATTGAGGTTGAGTTAACGGCCGATGGCGTATGTGTCAAGGAGGGAAGATACGTAGCTCCTGCCAACTATAAAGTGGAGGCCGACTGGAGCGCCGCCGGATTCATATACGAGGCCATGGCTTTCAGGCTTTGGGGCTTGAAGATAGCTGCCCTCACATCTCCGGAGAAGTCGATGCAAGGTGATGCCGCCACTGCCCGTATATACGAGCAGTTGGGCATAATAAGTAAGTTTGATGATAAGGGTGCGGTGATTGAAAGGTGGGACGACTTCCCTGATGTGATAAACCTCGACATGACTGATTACCCGGATCTTGTGCCTGCTCTCGCTCTGAGTTGCCTCTTCAATGCTGTGCGCTTCCGTTTCACGGGAGTGCGCAATCTTCGCCTTAAGGAATCCGACAGGTTGGCCGCTCTCCAGACAGAAGTGGAGAAATTCGGCTATCATTTTGACGTGGGGGAGGATGTGATTGAATGGAGAGGAGGCGGCTGGTCCGGTGAAAGAGATCCTTTGATAGAGACTTATGATGATCATCGCATTGCCATGGCTTTCGCGATCGCCGCTCTCCGGGAGGGCAGGATGCGCATTGTAAACCCTGACGTGGTTGAGAAGTCATTCGCCAATTTCTGGGAGCAGCTCCCTAAATTAGGACTCAGATGCCACAGGGAGGAAAATATGATGATAGTGGAGAAAGAAAAGAATTATTTTGGTAGATTATGAGAGGTGCGCTTGTGATTTTCATAGCTATGGTGGCTATAGGGGTTGTGCTTTATCTCATAGATCTCCTGTACTACCGTAGAAAAAAAGGCTTGCCGCCGGTCAATCTAAACCTGCGGAAAACCAATACCGATGAATCATCTCCTGAAAAAACTTCCGACGTCAAATCTCCGGATCCGGTGAAGAGCGGAGAGTCGGAGAAAGTGGAGGAGGAGCAGGGAGAGGTGTGCTGCGGCATGCATGCTGTATGCGAGAAAACCACTCTCATGCCTGTGTCGGCAGAAGTAGTGTATTACGACGACGAGGAACTCGACCGTTTCCGGGGCCGTATGCCCGAAAGCTATACCCCCGAGGAGACGGAGGAGTTCCGCGACGTATTGATGACGTTGTTGCCGGAGGATGTGGCAGGTTGGAGCCGCAGCATACAGCTCCGGGAGATTGCCCTGCCTTACGACGTGCGCGATGAGCTGCTCATGATTGTCAGCGAGCTGCGGCAGCGCCCCCAATGACCGGACGCACAGCACATTCCGATGGTTGGCCATCTTCTACCATGGGCCAGCCGTCAGCATCCCAGACGATACGGTCGAGATATACTTTACGGCCTGCATCCGGCTCGGCTGCATCGAAACCATGATAAAGCATCCAGTGCTGCCCGGCATCGTCGGTCACGAAATTGGCATTGTGCCCCGGACCGATCACTTTCTTGCTTCTGGTGAGCAACGGTGAGAAGCCATTATCCATAGCGGGGCGTCCCTCTTTGTCGACGTATGGGCCGAGCAGGTCTTTTGAACGGGCCATGACCACGCGGTAGGTGCTTCGTTCCCCTTCGCAGCACGTGCCTGCCGAGCCTATGAGGTAATAGTAGCCGTCATGCGGGTAGATGTTGGTTCCTTCGGTAAGGGTACCGGCTATCTGTATCGGCTTAGCCCCCTCCATCACTGAAAGGCCGTCGTCGGAAAGACGGATAGCGTATATTCCGCGGAAACTTCCCCAGAAGAGATATTTGTCATCTCCGTCGGCATAATAGAAGGGATCGATGCTGTTCTGCACTCCTATTTCATTGCTTATGAAGAGCGGACCTTTGTCGGTGAAGGGTCCCTCGGGCGAGTCGGCCACAGCCACACCTATGCCACATTCCCATTCTCCACCCCAGCGAGACTTGGAATAATAGAGCACGTAGCGGCCGTCGATAATCTGGATATCCGGTGCCCAGATCGCTCCGTCGGGCACCATCTGCGGGCGCGATTCATCGGTGAAGGCCGTGCCCACCAGCTCCCAGTCTACAAGATTCTGTGACTTGAAAATCGGAAGGTTTCTTACGTTTTCAGTGGCATAGAGATAATACGTGCCGTCGGCGTGGCGGATTACAGTCGGATCCGGAGCACTACGGTTGATCACCGGATTGGTATAGTGGGTCGGATTCTGTGCCGAAGAAGAGTGCCAGAGTCCGGCGCATGCTGTAAGCAGAATGCAGCAGAAGCTTTTATGGAAAAACATAATTCTTGAAATAAAAAAGTTATCTTGAGAGTCAACTTCAACTCACTTGGCAAAAGTAGGGGATTTTGCTCTCTCCGGAGAGTAATAATTTCCCTTTTTATCAAAATTTAATGCCATCTTCGGATTCATCGCATTAATTTTAATGAAGAAGTTTCAGAATGGCTGAGTCGCTGGCTGAATACTGAGTCAGATGCCTGCCGTGAGTGAATAGGGCTTTTGCTCAGGTTTTACTCCACGTTTTTTTGCCGGTGTGGTGCTCATAGTGTATTCAAGCACTCCCCCCTCCATAAGATCGGCATGAGTGATATAGAGCTTGTCGTAGACCTTGCCGTTAAATCTGAGCGACTTCACGTAACGCTTGGAATCGCTTACCTCCGGAGCCTTGATCTCGAGAATTTTCCCGTTGGGGAGAGACAGCTTCACATAAGGGAGATATGGCGCTCCGAGCACATACTGATCTGTACCTGGGCAGACGGGGTAGAAACCGAGAACGGAGAAGAGATACCATGCCGACATCTGTCCGCAATCATCGTTACCGCCGAGCCCGTCTATATCGTTGCGGTACATCTTGTTGAGCACTTCGCGCACCCAATACTGCGTTTTCCAGGGCTGAGAGGTCCAGGCGTAGAGGTAGGGGATGTGGTGACTGGGCTCGTTGCCATGGACATACCCTCCCACAAGGCAATCCTCGGTGATGTCTTCATTGTCGGCGTAATATTTCTCGGGAAGATGCATCGAGAAGAGCTCGTCGAGACGGGCGATGAATTTCTTGTCGCCACCCATCAGGCTCATTAGTCCTGCCACATCATGCGGAACATGGAATGAAAAATTCCATGAATTTCCCTCGATAAACCCCTCGCCGTAGGTCTGGAGGGCGTCAAACTCCTTTTTGAAGCTGCCGTCTGCCGTGCGCGGGCGTGCAAATCCTGTGGAGGAATCAAAGAGATTGCGATAGTTGAGGGCACGCTTGCGATATTCCTCGGCTATCTCTTTCTCGCCGGCCTTGAGGGCTGTCTGGTAGATGGTCCAGTCATCATAAGCGTATTCAAGAGTGGAGGAGGCGGCTGTTGAGCTTTTTTCAAAAGGAATATACCCTAAGTCCATATATTCGGCCACACCTTCATAGTAGGGCACTGTGGCTGTGGAGGTCATCGCGTCAAGCGCTTTATTTACGGCTGAATAATTGTCTTTGGCTATTGCATCTGCCAACACGGAGACGCCGTGATAGCCGCTCATGCACCAGTTCTCATTGCCCATGAGGCTCCACACGGGCAACATGCCATGCACACTCTGATCGCAATGCTTCACCATAGACTCCACCATCGATCTGTTGCGATCGGGCTTCACGAGATTCAGGAAGGGATGCAGCGCCCGGTAAGTGTCCCAGAGCGAGAAGATGGTATAATTCTCAAATCCCTCAGCTTTATGTACGTTATGGTCAAGTCCACGGTAGTTGCCGTCAACGTCCATATACACCGAGGGATTTATCATGGTATGATATAGAGATGTGTAGAACATAGCTTTCTGGTCGTCAGTGCCCTCTATTTCAAAGGTTCCCAGTTCGTCGTTCCAGCTCTTCTCGGCGGTCGCAGCTATCTCGTCGAAACTCTTTCCTCCGGCTTCGGCCCTGAGATTCTTGAGGGCGCCCTCTGTGCTGACAGGCGACAGGGCCACCTTCACGGTCAGTTCCGGATTCGTTGAAGTATTGAAATTGAAATAGGCTGTTATCTTTCGCCCGGCTATCTCCGGGAAATTCTTCTCAGTATCAAATCGGCGCCAGAAACCTTTATATTTGGGGGCTTCTTTATCGGTGTATCCGTAATCGGTTACAGGGCTCGAGAATGTTATGGCGAAATATGTGTAATTGGTTCTTGCCCAGCCGTTGGTAATTCTATAGCCCGTTAGCAACGTGTCGTTCTCCACCCGGAGATTGGTCCAGAGGGTTTTCCCGTCGTAATTATAGATGCCGTGCACGAGGTCAAGGATCAAGTGGCCATCTGTTCCTTTCGGAAATGTATATTTATGCACACCTGTTCTCGGAGTCGCCGTCAGTTGTGCCTTGATATTGTAATCGTCAAGCATCACCTCATAATAACCGGGTGTGGCTTTCTCCGTGGCATGGCTGAAGCGTGAGCGGTAACCTTCATTGGGGTGTGAGGCGCGTCCCGGATTCAATTTGATGCAGCCGGTGGCCGGCATTATTAGTATGTCGCCTAAGTCCGAGTGGCCTGTTCCGCTGAGGTGAGTGTGGCTGAAACCGACTATTGTTTTGTCTTTATATTGGTAACCTGCGCAATATTCATAAGCGTTTTTCTGATAGGCTCCCTCTATGTTGTGAGGGATGGTGTCGGTGTCAGGACTGAGTTGCACCAGTCCGAATGGGGCACATGCTCCGGGAAAGGTGTGGCCCATGCCGTTTGTGCCGATGATAGGGTTGACGTAGTCGGCCGGAGTGAGTGATTGCTGCGCGGAAGCCGTGATTGCGGCTGCCGCCATTAGAGTCAGGAGAGTTGCCTTCTTGCTGATTCTGTTCATTTCTGATTTGATTTGATTAATATTATGTAAATGGCCTATATTCAATTATGAGTGTAAGTGCGAGTGTGAATTATTATGGGGGAATATAGGCTTGGCGAGTGAGTGTTGAAGAGAATGAGTATTGATAGGTGAGGGCATCATTTAAGCAAACCGGCAGCTTCGTGGAGAAGTATGTGGTGGGCCGGAGCGGCCATATCGCCATGATTGTAGCCGTCGAGCTTGTATATCTTTACGTAGGGATGTCCGGTGAGATTCATCATGCGCCACATATAAAGATTCTCCTCGTAGCGGCCGTAGAGTTCCTGTTCGGCATCGCCTGTGATGATTATGTAGGGCGGTGCATCTTTGCGCACATGGAAGAGAGGGGCGTTGCGGTCAATCCAGGGAGTGAGCTCGCCGATTCCCTGCGATTTGCGGTCGGAAAAATGGGTGATCACCTGGCCGCTGTATGGCACAAGGGCGGCCAGCTTGTCGGCATCCACTCCGTATTTTTCCAGACGGCTTTTGTCGAGCCCGATCATACTTGTCAGGAAGCCGCCGGCGGAATGGCCCGATACGATCACTTTTGACGGATCGCCGCCATAGTTTTCAATATTGCGGATCACCCATGCCACAGCTTCCGCGGCATCGTCGATGCAACCCGAAACGTCAGTATCAGGGATGAGACGGTAATTAGGCGCCACGACTACATAACCGTGGTCCATCAGTTCGGCGGGGATGAATTTGTTGCCTCCTGTGAGGCCTCCGCCGTGAAACCATACGATGACCGGAAGATTCTCCGCATCTGTATGGTGATGTATGTCGAGTTTCAGACGCTGTTGCGACAGCGGATCGGTTTTTGCAGTATATGGTATGTCGGTTTCGGTCTGGTAGGGTGAGGAGGCAGAAGCGGCAAGATTGCCGAGAGTCATGAGGATGACTGTAAGAACGACTTGCCTTAGTAATGTAGTACGCATGTGTCAGGATGATTTGATTGGAAAATGATGAGTGTGTGAGGAATTACCGGTTATCAGCCGGAAGTTGTTCACAACTCGGCTGATAACCGGTAATTGTAGGTTTATTCTTTACCTGAGAGGTATTCCTGAATAGCCTTGGCAGCTTTACGCCCGGCTCCCATGGCCAATATGACTGTGGCTGCTCCCGTCACGGCGTCACCTCCGGCAAAGACTCCCTCGCGTGAGGTGCGTCCCTCCTCATCGGCGACGATACATCCGCGTCGGTTGGTATCAAGTCCGTCGGTAGTCGACTTTATCAGCGGGTTAGGGCTTGTGCCGAGAGCCATTATCACTACGTCGCAGTCAATGGTGAAATTGCTGCCCTCCTTTACGATAGGCGAACGGCGTCCGCTCTCATCCGGCTCACCCAATTCCATCTCAACACATTCTATTCCTTTCACCCAGCCTTTGTCGTCAGATAGGATCTTCACGGGATTGGTGAGCATACGGAATTCGATACCCTCCTGCTTGGCATGGTGCACCTCCTCCACTCGGGCAGGAAGTTCAGCCTCGCTACGACGGTAGACGATCACTGATTCCGCACCGAGACGGCGCGCTGTGCGCACTGCATCCATAGCTACGTTGCCGCCGCCGACCACTACAGCCTTGTGACCCGTATATATAGGAGTATCGTAATGCGAGTCATAAGCGTGCATCAGATTGGCACGTGTCAGGAACTCGTTGGCTGAGAAAACGCCGTTGAGATTCTCACCCTCAATGCCCATGAAGCGGGGGAGTCCGGCGCCGGAGCCTACGAAGACGGCATCGAAACCCTCCTTGTCAAGCAGATCGTCTACGGTCATCGTACGGCCTACGATAACGTCGGTCTCAAACTTCACTCCTAAACGTTTCACGGCTTCCACTTCCTTTGCCACAATTCTCTCCTTGGGCAGACGAAATTCTGGAATGCCGTAGACAAGCACGCCGCCGATGGCATGAAGAGCCTCGAAAACCGTTACTTCATAACCTGCGCGCGCAAGGTCGGAAGCACAAGCCAGGCCTGCAGGCCCTGAGCCTACGATGGCCACGCGTTTATCATTACGGTTGATGTGAGGCTCCGGAAGCTCCTCGCTGTGCTCTATTGCCCAGTCGCCGATATAGCGTTCGAGCTTGCCGATAGCCACAGGCTCCCCTTTTATGCCGAGCACGCAGGAACCTTCGCATTGGCTCTCCTGAGGACAAACACGTCCGCATACACTCGGCAGAGAACTGTCGGCTGATATTATCACCGATGCCTCCGCATTGTTGCCGTCAACTATCTGATGAATGAATCCCGGGATGTCGATATGAACCGGGCAACTGCCCACACACCGCGGATTGCGGCAGTTGAGACACCGTGAAGCCTCCAGACGGGCCTCCTCTGTATTGTAGCCATAGCATACCTCCTCGAAATTGGTGGCTCTTACGGCAGGATCCTGTTCTCTTACAGGCACTCGTGGAATTCTGTTAGCCATTGCATTTACAGTTGTGGGTTTCGGGATTGGTTTTCGGATTGTTGCGATACATATTCTGACGGCGCATAGCCTCGTCGAAGTCTACTTTGTGGCCATCGAATTCCGGACCCTCCACGCATGTGAAGCGAGTCTCTCCATCTACTGTCACACGGCAGGCGCCGCACATGCCCGTGCCGTCTACCATGAGCGCATTTAGCGATACTACGGTGGGAATGCCATATTCTTTAGTAGCGAGCGAGGCGAATTTCATCATGATCATGGGGCCTATTATAACGCAATGGTCGTAAGTCTTCCCTTGATTGTCGATAAGGTCCTTGATAAGGGCAGGCACCATACCATGAAATCCCTCGGAGCCGTCGTCGGTGCAGAGATATACGTTTCCGACGCTTTTCATCTCGCTTACATAAGTAAATATATCTTTCGTTTTGGCTCCGATGATCACATCAGCCTCCACACCATGCTCCTTCAGCCATTTCACCTGGGGATATACAGGGGCTGTGCCCACACCACCGGCTACAAAAAGAATCTTCTTTTTCTTAAGCTCTTCCTCCGGCAGGTCAATAAGATCAGAGGGACGACCGAGGGGACCGGCCACGTCATCAAATTTATCGCCTACTTTGAGATCATTGATCTTGTGCGAGGAGAGGCCGATGCTCTGAGTCACGATGGTGACGGTTCCCTCCTTGGGATCATAGTCGCAAATGGTAAGGGGTATTCGTTCTCCGAAGGGATCCGTACGGACAATGAGAAATTGTCCGGGGAGTGCCGATGAAGCTATTCTGGGCGCATACACTTTCATTTCCACAATATTTGGAGAAAGCTCGCGTCGGCTGACGATTTCAAACATAATATATAATAGGTTTGTCAGATGTTAGTTCAGAGTTGTCTGAAAGTGGAAAATCCGGATGGGATTCAGTTGGCAAAAATAAGATAAATCCATATAATACCCAAATTTCTTTGAACTAAGTTTCGGCTTTCACCTGAATTAACCTGTTTAAATGTGTCGTAGAATGGTAAAAAATCACATTCGGGAGGGTGAAAAAAGCAAAAAAAGA
>CAZUNU010000107.1:0-10249 GCA_964622105.1 uncultured Sangeribacter sp.
CAAGAGCCGCCGTCACCTCTTTAATAAGAGAATTTAGGAGTGAAAGTATCCAACGGTCAATTTCCGGACGTTCTGAGATTGCCACAGGTGCTTCTGCACCTGTGAAACCATCAACATTGGCATACAGTGCAAAGAACTTGTAAGTATTATAAAGGGTGGCAAACAGTTTGCGTGACACTTCCCCTACTCCGTTTTCATCATATTTCAGGTTATCCCATGGTGATGAATTGGAAATCATATACCAACGGACAGGATCGCTACCGAATCTTTCAATATTATTGAAGGGATCGATTGCATTTCCAAGTCGTTTCGACATCTTGTTGCCATTCTTATCGAGTACGAGACCGTTTGAGATAACGGCTTTATAAGCCACAGAATCAAATACCATGGATGCGATGGCATGGAGCGTGAAGAACCATCCTCTCGTCTGGTCAACACCTTCTGCAATGAAATCAGCCGGATATACCTCTTTTGAATCAAGCAACTCCTTATTCTCGAAAGGATAATGGATCTGAGCATAAGGCATGGAACCGGAGTCAAACCATACATCGATCAGGTCTGTCTCTCGTTTCATAGGCTTGCCGCTCTCAGACACAAGTATAATATCGTCAACGTAGGGACGATGCATATCTATCTTGTCGTAATTCTCCTGAGCGTAATCGCCTGGAACAAATCCTTTTTCTTTAAGAGGATTATTCTTCATCACGCCTGCTGCCACAGCTTTCTCTATCTCGTCATAAAGTTGTGAATAGCTGCTTATGATCAATTCCTCACGACCATCCTCACTTCTCCAGATAGGAAGCGGAGTGCCCCAGTAACGGCTACGCGAGAGATTCCAGTCCTGAAGATTTTCGAGCCATTTACCGAAGCGTCCGCTTCCCGTTGAAGCAGGTTTCCACTTGATACTGCCATTCAGTTCAATCATTCTGTCGCGGGCTGCCGTTGAACGGATAAACCAGCTGTCGAGAGGATAATAGAGCACAGGCTTATCTGTGCGCCAGCAATGAGGATAATTGTGCACATGTTTCTCGATTCGGAAAGCTTGTCCGGCCTTCTTCATCTCCATACATAATACGATGTTCAGATCCTCGGCTTTCTCTGCCGCTTTTTCGTCATATTTACCGTCTATAGTAAACTTGGGATCGTATGCATTCTTTACCCAATCACCTGCATGGCGCTTATATTCCTCAACATTTACGCACTTGGCCATAAATTCAGGAGCCAGTTCGTCAAGTGTATAGTATTTGCCGGTGAGATCTACCATCGGTCGAGTCTCCCCTCTCTTGTTGATAAGGTAAAGAGGCGGAATACCTGCGGCTTTGGCCACTTTGGCGTCGTCAGCACCGAATGTTGGTGCGATATGCACAATACCGGTACCATCATCAGTGGTGACGTAATCACCCGGAATCACCCGGAAAGCCTCAGCTGAAATTTCAACAAATTTATCCTTACCACATTCAAACACATTCTCAGGATGAGAGGCTGCAAATGTCTTTACATAATCAGCACTTAAATCATCAAGTTTCTCGGTCGGCTTTACCCAAGGCATGAGCTGGGCATAATGCATGCCGACTAAATCAGTGCCTTTCCAACGACCGACGATTCTATAAGGAAGAATCTTATCGCCCGGCTTGAAATTCTCAAGATCAGCTTCAGCTCCCTCTTTCTTGAAATAGGAAGCAACCAAGACCTCAGCAAGAACTACTGTGATCTTCTCCCCGGTATAAGGATTATATGTGCGTACTGCTACATAATCAAATGAAGGCCCGACACATAAAGCTGTATTGGAAGGGAGTGTCCATGGAGTCGTGGTCCAAGCCATAAAGAAAGGATCACCCCATCCCGTCATCTCATCCTTTGGTTCAGATATTTTGAAAAGAGCGGTAGCCGTGGTGTCTTTAACGTCTCTATAGCATCCTGGCTGATTAAGCTCATGAGAGCTCAAGCCAGTGCCGGCAGCAGGAGAATAAGGCTGGATGGTGTATCCTTTATAGAGGTAACCATTTTTATATAGTTCTCCGAGAAGCCACCAGATGCTTTCGATATATTTATTATCGTATGTAATGTAAGGATTGTCGAGATCTACCCAATAACCCATTTTATGAGTAAGATCAGTCCACTCCTTTGTATATTTCATCACCTCTCGGCGACAAGCTGCGTTATAATCATCGACGGAGATTTTTTTTCCGATATCTTCTTTGGTAATGCCAAGGCTCTTCTCAACGCCAAGCTCCACAGGTAGTCCGTGAGTGTCCCATCCTGCTTTTCTCTTAACGTGGAAGCCCTTCATGGTTTTATAGCGGCAGAAAATATCCTTGATTGTTCTTGCCATTACATGATGGATACCGGGCATACCATTTGCAGAAGGCGGACCCTCATAAAAAACGAATGTCGGACATCCTTCCCTAACCTTCATGGAGGTTTCAAAAAGAGAATGGTTGTCCCATACTTTCAGCATCTCCTTATTGATCTCTGAGAGATTAAGCTGCTTGCTGTATTCTTTGAATTTCTTACTCATTGATTTATGATACGGGTAGTAAGATTATTGTTGTTCAATTTCTTTTAAATTTTGAGCCTGTGGCACCTTTCAGACCACCTTTTACACCTCCGCCCATAGCGAAAATATTAGCATCATAGGTAAAAGTCTTGCGATCTGATTCCCTCTTGCGCTTTAAGGCAAGAGCCACGAGCTTGTCCATGAGAGCCGTGAAGCTTATTCCGCTTTCCTCCCATAGGTAATACGAAAGACTTCCGGGGATAGTGTTGATTTCATTTACGTAAATACGGTTATCCTTTCTGTCAACCATTACGTCAATACGACTGACTCCATGGCATGACAGAACCCTGAATGTCTCGCCGGCCATCTTGCGTATTTCTTCACTCATCTCGACGGGGATGTCAGCAGGAATACGTTTTTCACTCGCCTGCATTCCGGCTTTGGCACCACCGCCATATTTCTCATTGTATGAGAGGAAGTCGCCTTTTGAAATGGGCTCTTCACATACGCTGCTCTGATGATCGTCGGCATCCCCAAGTACAGAACAGTTGATTTCCATCATATCCTGTATCATATGCTCTACGATAATCCTTTGGGAGAACTTCTCTGCTGTGTCCACTTTCTCTATGAGGGAATTGCGATCAGTGGCTTTTCCAATGCCGACGCTTGAACCAAGATTTGCAGGCTTCACTATTACAGGATAACCAAGTTTCTTCTCAATCTTTTCTATGAGTTCGTCTCTTTTGGATCCCCATTCCTTATCTGTAAACCATACATAATCCACAACCGGAATATCTTCAGCCCTTAGGATCATCTTCATGGTTATTTTGTCCATGCCATTGGCGCTGGAAAGTGTATCGCATCCGGCAAAGGGTATACCGATTGTCTCAAGAAGACCCTCAAACATGCCGTCTTCTCCGTGAGAACCGTGCAGGACAGGTATCGCTACGTGAAGTTCTTCATATATAGGATTTTTCTTGCCAAACAGTCCTCCCCCTACATTGGCCTTATAGAGATTGAAGTCACCATATTCGGGACGCATATAAACTTCCTCACATCTGCTTTCAAGACCTTTCATGTCTTTATAGTTCTTGATACCCAGAAGTTCAGGACCCGTCACCCAACGCCCTTGTTTTGTTATATATACAGGTATGATATTATATTTTGACTTGTCAAAAGCATTTATCGCCTGCAAGGCGGAAATGACCGAAATCTCATGTTCTACTGACCTACCGCCGAAGAACACTGCTACGTTAGTCTTCATATAAAGTTACTGTTCTAATTTTTGCCTTTTTTGCTTATGGATTCATACGCACGCGGCAGTTCATCTTTTAAACTGCAAATTTAGCATAACGGCGCGTAAAAACCAAATTTTTTAAGGTGTAGTCCCGCTTATTAACCTCGTTTTGCTATTAATCCCGATTTTTTCATTAACTTTGCATTAACTATTCACAAATCTTAGATCCTCTTTCCTATTACCAACCTATTTATGGCTGATTTAACATTGAAAGGTCTTGGAGTGGCTTTGGTTACGCCCTTCAAGCAAGACAAGACTATTGATTTCGAGGCACTCCGCAGAATGGTGGAATACGTCATTGAAGGTCGTTGTGATTACATTGTAGTTTTAGGTACTACCGGTGAGACTCCGGCTCTTTTCCCTGAAGAAAAAGAAGCAATTAGAAATGAGATAATTAAGGCAAATGCCGGACGCGTGCCTCTTGTGCTTGGAGTTGGTGGCAATAACACTCAATTGGTGGTTAATGAACTTAAGACTCTGAATTTTGATGGCTTTGAAGCTGTGCTGTCAGTTGTTCCTTTTTACAATAAGCCATCTCAAGAGGGCCTATATCGTCACTTTGCTGAAATAGCAAAAGCTTCGCCATTACCTGTAATTCTTTACAATGTGCCTGGCAGAACCGGGGTGAATATGACTGCAGCTACCACTCTTTCTTTGGCAAGAGATTTCAGCAATATCATCGGTATCAAGGAAGCCTCAGGAAATTTTGCACAGATTGAAGAGATTATCAAGAATAAACCTGAGCGTTTTGAGGTAATTTCCGGTGATGATGCCATAACATATCCTTTGATGACTTTAGGCGCTGTTGGTGTGATTTCTGTTATAGGCAATGCGTTCCCAATGGAATTTGGCCGTATGGTACGTCTATGCTCAGAGGGTAAATTTCAGGATGCTCTACCTATTCATTGGCGTTTCAACGAGCTTTTCAGCCTCTTGTTCGTCGATGGTAATCCTGCAGGCGTAAAATGTGCTCTCAATGCTCTTGGCTTGATTGAGAACGAGCTTCGCCTCCCACTCGTGCCAACCAGGTTAAGTACTAATGAAAAGATTCATAATCTTATCAACCAGCTTTACACTCCTTCTCCATCAGAGAAAACTTTTGGAATCAGAGTAGTCCAGAAGTGATGTGAATCAATTCGGTCACATCTTGCCGGAGCGACTTAGTTAAACTTTCCTATGTGAGCTCATAATGGCTCATCATAGGCTTCAAATATATGATAGATCAGGCAACACAACAGAAAATTAAAGATACCGCCGACATTGTGGAGGTGGTAAGCGATTATGTCCATCTCATAAGAAGCGGTAGAGGCTATAAAGGCCTCTGCCCTTTTCATAATGAGAGAACCCCATCATTCTCTGTAAACCGTGCCAAAAATTTCTGCTTCTGCTTTTCATGTAAGAAGGGAGGTTCGCCTGTGAATTTCATAATGCAAAAAGAGGGCATCTCCTATTATGAAGCTCTCAGGCAACTTGCCAAAAAATATGGAATAAAGATAGAAGAAAAGGAGATTACAGATGAGGAGCGGGCCATGATGGAGCGCAAAGAGTCTATGTATCTGGCCAATGAATGGGCCATGCATCTCTTTGAGCAGAATCTTCGAGACACCCCGGACGGACGCGACATCGGCCTTCAATATCTTTATTCCCGAGGCATCACAGATGAAGCTATAAAAGCCTTTCATCTGGGGTATGCTCTCGATCAAGGCAGTGCTTTTATTGAGGCTGCAAGAAAAAAGGGATTTAACATAGATCTCCTGAAAGAACTCGGACTCATAGGAGTGAGCCAGCAAGGTCATGAATATGACAGATTCCGCGGTCGAGTGATTTTCCCAATCATGAGTTCCTCTAACAAGGTTGTGGGATTTGGAGGCAGAACTTTAAAACAGGATAACGCCAAATATGTAAATTCTCCTGAGTCTGAAATTTACAAGAAAAGCAACGAACTCTACGGGATGAGTCAGGCGCGTCAGGCCATTGTAGCTCAAGACCATTGCTTTTTGGTTGAGGGTTACCTTGATGTCATTGGGATGTGGCAGTCGGGGCTACGCAACGTAGTAGCTTCTTCAGGAACAGCTCTGACTGACGAGCAGATTGCCCTGATTCATCGGTTCGCAAAAAATGTCACTTTGATTTATGATGGCGACATGCCGGGTATTAAAGCGGCGTTGAGAGGTATGAACATGCTTCTTGATCATAATCTTAACGTCAACGTGCTGCTTCTTCCGGATGGAGATGATCCCGACTCCTTTTCACATAAGCATACGCCCGAAGAATTCAAGGAGTATATTGAGAAAAACACTACCGATATCATCCGTTTCAAGGCTAAAGTGCTGATGGAGAATTGCGAGCATGATCCACAGAAAAGAGTGGCTGCTGTAAGAAGCATAGTTGAGACTCTGGCCCATATTTCGGATAAGGTGAAGAGAGACATCTACATTCAGGAATGTAGCAGGATAATGAATGTAAGTGTTGATGCTGTCAACAGTTCTGTAGCCGACGCTTACTCCGCTCTACTTGTAAAAAAGAAACGAGAGAGAGAGATGCGTCGGCTTAACCGGGATATCTCAACCGGAAGGATTCCACCATCTCCTTCCCAGCAAGCCCAATTCTCAAGAGAAGCTACAGAAGCTTTAAAGGCAAGTCAGGACCAAAATATTGAGGGCGCCGGTGATACCCCAACTTTTAAGAAAATGAATGACTCTCCACTTCGGCCTTTGGAATGGAGTGTCCTGCGCTATTGTATTCGGTATGGATTTATGAATTTTTGTGAAGAAATAACGAATAACGAAGTTAGCCAGGAAGGAGAGAAGCGTATTCTAACAGTTGTGGAATTCGTTAAAGATGAACTTGAAAATGATATGCTCACTTTCTCAGTGGCGGATCATACTCTTGTATTCAACCATCTGCTCGAATTGCTTCCTGAATTCAGACAAGAACTTGATCGGTTCAAGCAACTTCTCGATTCAGAAGTGTCGGAAAAGCGACAAGAGGGTTTTGCCGCAATCGCTGAAAAGGATCTGAATATTGCAGAGATCAAACGAGAAGAGCAAATTCTTGAGGAAAATCTTGAAAAGTTTGCAGAAAATGAAGTTCTTCAATTCACACGGGCTTTTCCATCGCGCATGCTTGCCAGCCATGAGAACGACGTTATCCGACGTCTTGCAAATGAAGCTCTGCTCGATCTGCACCAGCTGAGTCATATCTATTCACGCGAACGCCCGGTTGAGACCGAAGAGGATAAGCTTTTCAATCTCCTTCCTCAAGCCATTACTGTTTGGAAAAACGGAGTGCTTGATATTCAATATAAAGCTCTGATAAAAGAATTCCAATCAATTGGTTCTGAAAATCGTGCGGAAGAGGAAAGAAAATTACAGGCACGACTTACTGAACTTATTAAACTGAGAAGTGATTTGGCAAAAAATATCGGAGACAGAATCATCTGTGCTTCCACAAGCAGAATAGGCAAGCCTTAGAAAGTTTCTTTTCATAATGCTAACAAACACCAAATCTATGAATATTCTTGAAATTGACAGCCTTGTCAAGAATTATGCATCAACAAAAGCGTTGGATAACGTCACATTCTCCGTTGAACAGGGAGAGATTTGTGGCTTATTGGGCCCTAACGGAGCAGGCAAGACCACACTGTTAAGAATTATCAACAGTATACTTGTAAGCGACAGCGGCTCGGTCAAGATCAACGGGCTACCCGCTTCTTTAGAGGCCGGGAAACAGATTGGCTACATGCCTGAAGAAAGAGGTCTGTATGAAAAACTGAAAGTGGAAGATCAGATTCTCTATTTCGGTCAGCTTAAAGGTGGCGACCTTCCTCGTCTGAGAGTTGTGATGAATGAATATATGGAGATTTTCAATCTGCAAGGCCAGGGGAAAAGAAAGGTGAAGGAGCTCTCCAAGGGTAACCAACAGAAAGTGCAGATAATTGCTACTCTTGTGCATGAACCGAGCCTTGTCATTCTTGACGAGCCATTCAGTGGATTTGACCCAATCAATGGTGCGTTACTTCAAGATCTTATCACCCGCCTACGTGAGAAAGGTGCTACTATTATGCTTTCTTCTCATAACATGCCGGCAATAGAAGACATGTGTAACACCATTGCACTAATCAATCATGGCGAACTTCTTGTGAAAGGCGAGATAGGTGAAATCAAGGAACAACATAAGACTTCCGAATATATCCTTACCACACGCAACCCTATATCCCTTCCCCTTTTGTTGGATAGTGGACTCATTGAAAAAGCTGAAGCCACACAACCTGCAAAATGGAGAAAGGGCTCTGCTTACGTGCTGAAGAAAAAAGATGGAGTGAGGAATAATGATATTCTTGAAGCCGTATCAATACAAGGTGAGATTCTAACGTTCGAGGAAAGACTTCCGACCCTTAACGATATTTTCCTCTCCTACACTCTAAATTCCTGATATCAATAAGTCACTAAAAACTCATTTCCTTATACAAAAGACTCAGCTCTGTCACATGGAAAAGGAATATGAATAAAAATTAAAATTCGATATGAGTCAATTATCATTGATCGTAAAACATGAATTCCTGACGGATGTTCGTTCCAAGGGATTTTGGATCGGTACACTTGTGGTGCCTGTGGTGATCATCCTCTTTTCCGGCATATTCGGATTCTTAGCTTCGGAGTCAGACACGTTCATGAAGGCAAGTGAATCATTGAGCACTTCACCGGATCCGGAAGAGATGACCATGGCAAAAGTAGCTGGAATGCTATTAGGCATGTTTCTTACTTTCTTCCTTATGATTTATGGAGCCTCAATTTTTAACAAAGTCAAAGTTGAGAAATGCAACAGAATCATGGAGATTCTTTCCACATGTGTAGACGGCAAAACCATGATGCTTGCCAAGATTATTTCAGTCGGTCTGACTGGAATAGTGCAATTGTTGGTATGGACCAGTTTCATAATTATAGGAGTGACATTGGTTTTCATGATCTTTCCTTTCTCTATACCATTTGATATTCTTGGCAATCCTAAATTCTATCTGGCTCTTCTTTACATGCTTCTTTATTTTATAGGAGGCTACGTGCTCTATGGCTCTCTCTATGCAGCTTGCGGTGCCATAACAGATAAAGATGGCGAAAACCAGACATATATGTCAGTACTTACATTTATTCTTCTCGGTGCTTTCTACATCGGTCAATTCGCGGTAGATAATGGTGACTCTGTGTTTGCCACTGCATGTAATTACATACCATTCACTTCTCCTACGGTAGGCACTATAAATGCTGTCTCGGGTGTTTCGCCATGGTGGCAGACTTTAGTGTCACTACTTATTCTGTATGCGAGTGCCGCTATATGCGTGATATTTGCAGGTAAACTTTACAGATCTTCCCTACTGCTTAAAGGAAAACAGTTTAGCCCCAAAGATATCATCATTTTCCTTAAGACTCAATAAATCTTTATTGTCTTTTTGTATCCTTAAGCTATAAGCGACCCCGAACGGATTAATCAGATTTCTGTTCGAGGTCGCTTTCTATCATCCGCCAATTCTAATATATACTTGCCCCCTATCCATACTTATACTTTATCAAAAAAGAATGTATTATATCAAATTGTATTATATCAAAAAGAATAGGTCACTGCAAAAGTCTCAAGGTAGAGGCAATAAACTCTTCTTCTGAAAGATTATATGGAAGCCAGACTATACTGTATCCTCTTCTTTCCATCCCTCTAAACCACGTCATCTGGCGTTTGGCAAATTGATGAATAGCAATTTCAAGATTATTCTTCATATCCTCATAACTTAATTTGCCAATTACATGGAGTGTTAGAAATTTATATTCCAAACCATAGTAAATCAAATCTTCCGGAGCGATACCCTTTTCCAACAATCTTCTTATCTCATCCAACATACCCGCTTTAAGCCTGCTCTCAAGACGCTCTGAGATTCGCTTACGTCGCTCTTCACGAGGGATATCTATTCCTATAGTCAAGACATTCATGGGTTGTGAATTACTCCTGTCTGTCAATCTTGCCTCTTCCGGATGCTTGAGATAATATTCTTCAATTTCTATGGCACGAATAGCCCTCTTGACCGTATCAACATCAGTGATGTTATGCAATGTCTTGTATTTTTTCAGAAGTTCTGTAAGCTCTTGCAGGCTGAGATGGGCAAGTTTATTTCTCAGTCCCACATTTTCCGGAACTTCCGGCAACTCAATACCGCTTAATGCTGACTCAACGTACATACCTGTACCTCCACATATCACCGGAAACTTTCCTCGACTCTCTACATCAGCATAACTTGCCTTGAAATCTGATAGGTAACGGAATAAATTGTATTTCTCACCTGCGTCACATACATCAATCAAATGATAGTTGATTTCCCCATATTCCTCCAAATCTTTCCCCGTACCAAGATCCATACCCCTGTACACTTGTCTTGAATCAGCACTGAGGATTTCGCCATCGAGATGACG
>CAZUNU010000108.1:0-10155 GCA_964622105.1 uncultured Sangeribacter sp.
ACCTCATGGTTGAGGGGAGCGCCGCCTACTATCACCTCCTCAAACTCCCCGCCGAAGGCATCAATCAGCTTCTTGCGTATCTTTGAATAAATAAGTGAATCCAGGAAAGGCACGGCAAGAGTCCAACGCATAGTGCCCTTGGAAATCATCGGGAGAATCTGGTTTTTGTAAATTTTCTCAAGGATCAGAGGCACGGTTATCACCAGATTAGGTCTTACCTCAGCCAAAGCCTTCAGTAGCACGCGCGGCGAGGGAGTCTTTCCTAATAGTGTGATATGTGACCCTACCGCAAGGGGCGTAAGCATATCGAAAGCACACCCGTAGGCATGCGCAAGCGGAAGGAAAGCCAAAGCCCTTGAGCTACGGAAGTGAAGCTCGGAGCTCATTCCGAAGCAAACGTTTCCGGCAAGGTTCTCGCCCGTAAGCATAACGCCCTTTGAGAATCCGGTGGTGCCGGAGGTATAATTAATTTCCACCACCTCAGAATTGTCACGATTGGCATATTTCACGTCGTGCACCGTGAGTCCCTCAGGATATCGGCGGTTGAAACGGCGGTTGAGCAATCTGATATGACGCTGCAATTCTGTCTCAGGTGCCTCATAGAGCACACACTTGCGCTCCAGGCTCAACACTCCACTCACGTTCAGAAGTGTTTCAGGTTCAATGTGTTCCCATATATGATCGGAAATGAAGAGAAGTTTGGCACCGGAATGATTCACGATATGAGTGACGTCGCGGGGATTGAATTCTGAAAGTATCGGCACGATGATGGCGCCATAAGTCACTGTAGCCATGTAGGTCTTCACCCAGTTGACAGAGTCTTTTCCACAAAGGGCCACCTTGTCGCCCGGTTTCAAGCCGATCGATTCATAGAGCAGATGGGCCCTCGCCATGGAGACGGCCAGATCAGAATAATTCGCAACATTCCCTTTGCCATATTCGCTCAGGGCCGGGAGATCCCAGTTTTCAATAAAACTCTTTTCGTAAATCTTAATAAAATTCTTGATTTCCATACACATACACTTTATTCCGGCTTGCATGTCACTGTCAGCATCAATCCGGGCCGGATAATCCTGCCACGCTGACGCGAGTAGCTGATATTAAAACAAATATAGCAGTCAACTTGTTTGGACAGTCCTTCGGTTTAAGGTAAAGACACGTGATGGCTTCAGAATTTCGGAATCTCATTTTGTGATTTCAAAATTTTATAGTAGTTTTGCAACGATTTTGAAGCAGGGAATTATTTTCTCTGACGATTCCTCTAAAGATTAAGAAGTGGTAATATAATCATGCTCATGCATGCCTCACAAATGTATGTAGGAAGCGCTTGCCGCACTGCCATGTCAAGAAGCGGCTTATTCGCCCTCTTTGCCTTTCTCTCCATTCTCCCGATCGGTTGTCGCACTCAAGGAGCACCGGGCACGGAAGATGCTCGCTTATTGCCGTCAGGCGACTCCGAGGAGTTTCATGCCGACAATGATATAGCCATGACCATACGGAGCATAGTCGATGCCATCAAGGTAGGCGAGCCTCTGGACTCGTCGCTCTACGACTTTGAGGGCATACTCACCGATGGCCAAGGCACCCCATTATATACCGACATTCAAGGTTCCCCGGGATTATGGGAAATAGACGTGATCGACAACCGCAATGTAAAGATACGTAACCTATATCTGGGAGACCTTCTTCCCTCCGACCTCCAGACATATCTCATCCAAAGCCTTGACCTCACGACAGTGGTGCCCTTCACTCTTAACGATTCCATATGCACTATAGGCGACGAAGAGAACGCCGGGCTGTATGGCCAGGAAAACGAGTATGACCAGATGACTGTATATGATTTCGGGGGCGGCTATCTATGCTTTGAGCTTAAACCCGGAATGGCTCCCAACGGACAGGAAGGACCATTGATGAGCATAGTCATGACTGCCGATCAGCCTACTCCAAGCCAGGACGGAAGACAAACCAACGTGTCGGCTCGAAACGTGGCAAGGCCATAAGCTGCACATCTGCCGCGCGGTCAGCGATAGTTTCCTCCGCATTGCCCACTTTCAATCCACGTTCCTCTAACGCACCCCTCACAGCCGCCAGGGCCTTCTGAGGGGTATTGTTGTCTTGTGAAAGATGACAGAGGAAAATATACTCCAGATCCGGATTCACAATCTCCTTGAGGAATGAGGCTGTCTGCATATTGTCGAGATGTCCTATCTCCGTCTGGATGCGTGCTTTCAGATATTCCGGATAGCGGCCCATGCGGAGCATCGTAAGGTCGTAATTAGCCTCTATCACAAGATAGTTGGCTAATTTCATATAATGGCGCGCCCTGTCGGTGACAGCGCCCAGATCGGTAGCCAGCACGAAACGTTTGCCATTGAATTCTATGGAGAAGCCCATGTTGTCGGTGCCGTCGTGAGGCACCTCAAAGGCCGTAACCGACAGATCGCCTAAGGTAAAAGGAATTTCCTTGAAAATGGGATGATGAAAATCCTTAATGCGTTTTGAAATGCTGTGGCGTCTCAGGATGCCGTTCAGCACACGGTTGGTGCAGTATAGCCTGAGATGACGGTGAGCCCTCAGCAACGCGTAGACGTAACGCACGTGATCCGAGTGATCGTGCGTGAGAAGGATGCCCGCCACTTTCGAGATATCTATGCCGTTGGCCTTGAGAGTGGATTCTATCACATCGGCTTTGATTCCGGCGTCAATGATTATGCCCCCGTTGTTGGTGCCGATATAGCAACTGTTGCCACTTGATCCGGACCCGAGCGACATGTAGCGCAAAAGATTTGTGCGGTCTACAGGTTTGGCTGGCTGAGGAATCTCCGAGGCTGCATAAATGTTGCGACGTGCCGGAGGCGCCTTCACGGCTGCCTCTTCCTCGTTGTCCCATTCATCAAACGGGAGGCGCATCTGGCCTTCAAATGATATTTTACGTCGCATATCGGTTATTCCTTATTCTATTTTCCGGCATAAATCAGAAAAATTGCCGGACGCTTGTCGTAGTCAAATTTCGCTTTCTTCCAGCTCGACACAGACATTGTCTTCACCGATTCCTTGTCGGGATCCGTAATGTCGCAGGCCACACAAAGCATTGTGTCGCCCCGGAGCGCGCCACACAGACTCTCCACCATCCGGTTGTTGCGGTAAGGAGTCTCAATGAAAATCTGTGTCATGGAAGTTTTGCGTGAGAGCGATTCCAGCTCTCTCAGCTTCTGCTCCCTCTCCTTGGGCTGAATCGGCAGATAGCCATTGAAAGAGAAGCCCTGGCCGTTGAACCCTGAAGCCATGAGCGCCATGAGTATGCTCGAAGGTCCCACGAGCGGTATCACCCTCAGCCCCTCCCTCTGCGCAATGCTCACCGGCAATGCACCCGGATCGGCCACAGCCGGACATCCGGCCTCGCTCATCACTCCCATCGGCTCTCCACGTCGCAAAGGCTCCAGATAGCCGCACACCTCCATAAGGTCAGTATGTCGGTTGAGTTCATAGAAAGTAACCGCACCGATATCGAAAGAGGGATCGCATCGCTTCAGGAAGCGCCGGGCAGTCCTCACATTCTCCACTATTAAATGCCGCAGGCCTTTCAGAATCTCCAGATTTCCTGACGGAAGCACATCTGCCAATGGAGCGTCACTGATATTTACGGGTACAAGATATAGAGCTGTTGTGGGTTTCATACATACAAAATTAATAAAAAATCACTATTTTTGCAAAAGTATACGTCAAGTTATTGTTATGACACTCCCTTCCGGTTTCACCGCCATGCTCCGCGATCTTCTCAAAAATGGGGAGGCAGAGGAGCTTATCGAGGCTCTTCAGCAGCCTCCCCTCGTCTCTGTCAGGCTCAATACCCGCAAACCCGGTGCCGACTTTCCTGGCGCCAGGCAAGTGAAATGGTGCCCTACGGGTTTTTATCTCCCTGAGAGGCCGGTTTTCACACTTGATCCGCTGCTACATGCGGGTGCTTACTACGTGCAGGATGCCTCATCCATGATTCATCGTGAGGTGATCCGGCGTCTTGTGTCATCGCCTGTCACTGTGCTCGATATGTGTGCTGCTCCGGGAGGAAAGACCACAGCCATGATCGACGCTCTCCCCGACGGCTCGAGGATAGTGGCTAATGAATACGTGGCGAAACGCGCCGCGATCCTGAAAGAGAATCTTGCCAAATGGGGTTACCCTCTCGCAACCGTGACCAACCGCGACTCCTCATTCTTCGCCAATAGCGGCGACTGCTTCGACATCGTTGCCGTGGATGCACCCTGCTCCGGCGAGGGAATGATGCGTAAGGATGAAGATGCCGTAGCGCAATGGAGCCCTGAGCTGATAGAGAAATGCGCGGCGCTTCAGCGTGAAATTACGGCCAATGCCGAGAAAGCCCTTCGCCCGGGTGGCTACCTTATATATTCTACCTGCACATTCAACCGCCTGGAGAATGAAGAGATAGCGGAGTACATTCGTGATTCGCTCGGCCTCATACCGGTAGATCTTGATTTTCCGGAAGAATGGGGAATTCCACGTGGAATCGACACCGATATTCCCGTCTACCGCTTCATGCCGCACCGCACTGAAGGAGAGGGACTCTTTTTGGCCGTATTCCAGAAACCTGCTTCTGACGACGACATTGATGTCAGTCCCTCGCATTGTCTGAAACCGCGGCGTAACGACACTACCAAAAGCCGACATGCTGCCGCTGCGGCCAAACGCCCTGAAGAGAAAGGAAAGAAAAAGACAGAAATTGCAATACCGGAGATTGAGGAGATACTCTCTTTGGATTTCGACCGTTCGAAGTTTCCTGAAGCTGACGTAGATTTACCCACTGCCCTCGCCTATCTGAGGCGTGAGTCGGTGGTGCTCTCTCCCGACACTCCGAAGGGTCCGGTTGTAATAACTTATCAAGGTCTCCCTCTCGGCATGGCAAAAAACATAGGCAGCCGTGCCAACAACCTCTACCCTAAGGGCTGGAGGATTCTGATGAGGTGAGCCTGAAAAATAGTAAATTTTGATTGGAATGATTAAGAAAGCTACATATCCCGTCACGGGAATGATGTGTGCCGTCTGTGCCGGCACAGTTGAGAAAACCGTTGCAGAGTGCCCCGGTGTGAAAGATTCGTCCGTCAACTTTGCATCGGCAGAGGTATCATTCTCCTACGATCCCTCAAAAGTTACTCCTGAAGAGATTGCTCATGCCGTGAGCGAAGCCGGCTATGAGATGATCATAGTCAACAGCGCGATAGAAGCCGTGGAGGAGAAAGAGAAAGCCGAGCACGAGCAATACGTGAAGATGAAGCGCAACCTTATCATCGCATGGGTGCTAACGATTCCTCTTTCCGTAATCTGTATGGCCCATATCCATTTCCCGGGCAACAGCTGGATTCAATGCCTGCTGGCTCTCGGGGTCATGGTCACTTCAGGGCGTCGTTTCTACGTGTCCGGCATACGTCATCTTTTCTCCGGGCGCCCCGATATGGATTCATTGGTAGCCATCTCAACGCTTGTAAGTTTCCTTTTCTCCCTCTTCAACACCATTACCCCACAGACACTTACAAGCTACGGCATTCCGGCCGACCTATACTATGAAGCGGCTGCCATGATCATAGCCTTTGTATCTACGGGCAAGTTCATGGAATTGCGTGCCCGGCGCAACACCGGCACGGCCATACGTGCCCTTATGGGATTGCAACCATCCGAGGCATTGCTAATGCTCCCTGACGGCACTGTAAAGAGCGTGAAAATCGACGATATCAAACGCGGCGATATGATCTCCGTGCGTCCAGGCGACCGTATTCCTGTAGACGGAGTGGTCATGGCGGGTCATTCGGTCGTAGACGAAAGCATGCTCACAGGCGAACCGGAGGGTGTGGAGAAGACGGAAGACTCGAAAGTGACAGCCGGAACACTCAACACCAACGGCACCTTGACAGTAAAAGCCACCGAAGTGGGAGCCGGAACAGAACTGGCTCGTATAATCGAATGTGTCAGGGAGGCTCAGGGGTCGAAAGCCCCTGTCCAGCGTCTTGTGGATAAGATCAGCGGTATATTCGTGCCTACCGTCATATCACTCTCAATAATCACCTTCATAGTCTGGATATGTTTTGGCAA
Organism: uncultured Sangeribacter sp.; assembly: GCA_964622105.1. GTDB lineage: Bacteria > Bacteroidota > Bacteroidia > Bacteroidales > Muribaculaceae > Lepagella. The sequence continues at coordinate 6,103 of CAZUNU010000108.1, forward strand.
GGGCTATCTTCCTATGGCAATACTCGCAGCGGTTTCGGTGCTTGTCATAGCCTGTCCGTGCGCTCTCGGTCTCGCCACCCCTACAGCCGTGATTGCCGGCATCGGACGCGGAGCGCGTGAAGGCATCCTTATCCGTGAGGCGGCAGCCTTGGAGCGTCTCTCGAAGATAACCGTGCTCGCTATTGACAAGACAGGCACACTCACCGAAGGTAAGCCGCGGGTGACTACCGTCTATCCCTCCGATATACCCTCCGCCAATCCTGAACTCATCGATGCGGTCTATTCACTTGAACTTAAATCGGCCCATCCCCTTGCCGGAGCCATCACGGAATGGTGTGAGCAGCAAGGGAAAGGTGCTAAGTCAGCAGATCAGAACCTTACAACTTTCGACTATCTTCCCGGCAAAGGCATCATCGGAGAGATCGGAGGCAAACGCTTCTGGATCGGCAATGAAGCGCTCGGAAAGTCGGAAGGTGCGAAGATTCCAGAACCCATGCGTCAAGAGATAGAGGCGTGGGCTTCCGAGGGAGCGGGTATAGTGATAGCCGGCGATGGAGAGAAGGCACTTGTAGCGTTTAAAGTGGCCGACACTCTGCGCAAGGATGCGCCTGAAGCCATCGCGGCTTTGAAAGCAGACGGCATCAAGCCCGTGCTGATTACAGGCGACCGTATGGCCACCGCGCGCCACATTGCGGAAGCGGTCGGTATTGATGAGATAGTGGCCGATGCCTTGCCGGGCGACAAGCAGGCGGCTATTATACGACTGAAAGAGCAAGGCGAAATCGTAGGCATGGCCGGAGACGGCATCAACGATTCCCAGGCGTTGGCAGAAGCCGATGTGTCGATAGCTATGGGCGGCGGCAGCGACATAGCGATAGAGGTGGCCCAACTCACGATAGTATCGGGCAAACTGATCTACATACCGCGTGCAGTCCGTCTCTCTTCGGCAACCTTGAGGATTATTAAAGAGAATCTCTTCTGGGCCTTTGTCTATAATACAGCTGGCATCCCCGTAGCTGCCGGAGTGCTCTATCCGCTTTGGGGGCTCTGGCTCTCGCCGATGGCTGCCTCAGCTGCCATGGCTTTCTCCTCCGTCTGCGTGGTGCTCAATTCCCTTCGTCTCAACCGGCTTCGCTACTAAATATCATATATCCGGTTATATATGGACGTTAAAAATCCGGTCTCTGTTGAGAGACCGGATTCTGACATATCATGTAAGTTATTAAAGCGAATTTATTTAGCAAACAAATTTAAGGAATGTATTTTCAATAGTTGTCTTCCTCGGGCATGAAGTGCTGACGAGGATGCTTGCAGGCGGGGCACTTCTCCGGTGGCTCAACGCCTTCGAAAATGTAACCACAAACCTGGCACTGCCATTTGATTGGCTTCTCACGCTTCCAGACTGTGCCGTCTTCAATCTCCTTGCGGAGAAGGCAGAAGCGATCCTTATGATGGTTCTCGATTGTAGCGATTGCACGGAATGTCTCAGCTATCTCGGGGAATCCCTCTTCCTCAGCCACTTCAGCTGATGTGATATACTGATCCACACCTTCTTTCTGCTCCTCTTCAGCAGCAACCTTGAGGTTGTCGACCGTAGGAGTGAGGATGCCCGGATCAACGCTGATCGGAGTGGTCATCACAGCTCCCTCAGTGAGGAGTTTCAAGAAGATCTTTGCATGGTGCAATTCGTTGTCGGCTGTCTCCTGGAAGATCTTGGCATACTGATAATAGCCCTCTTTCTCAGCAGACTGCGAGAAATATGTGTAGCGGGTATACGCTGTAGATTCTGATACGTAGGCGTTAGCAAGATTGGTTTCGGTCTTTGTGCCTTTTATGCTTTTTGTGTCAGCCATAGTAATTAAATTTTTTAATAATTGGTTTTGTCTATTAAACAGATTTTACATTGAAAGGGTTTAAGCGACATTACCAAAATTTTTATTAATTTCGCGGCATGACAGAAAAAATCACGGGCATCGTGCTCGACATCACACGCCACTCCGACCGGCTGTCGATAGTGACCCTTTTCACCCGCTCCCGCGGGCGACTCTCCTTTCTCTCCCCTGTCGGCTCAGGAAAAGGGGCAAAGTTGCGCCAGGCCCGTCTACAACCGCTCGCTGTGATTGAGGCAGACATCAATTTCAAAAATACAACGGAACTGCAGAGATTGGGCAATTTCTCTCTCCTCGATGTGTGGAGCGACATTTATTTTGACCCTGTGAAGCGTCTCATCACCCTTTTTCTGGCAGAATTCCTCAACCGTCTGCTGAGAGCAACCATGCCCGACGAGCAGATGTGGGACTACATACACGATTCTCTCCGTCTGCTCGACCATATGCGCTCCGGGGTAGCCGATTTCCATATAGCTTTCCTGACATCGCTTTTGACTTTTGCAGGCATACAGCCTGACGCTTCAGTTTACAAACCGGGACAGGTTTTTGACATGCAGGCTGGAGTATTCACATCTCATATGCCCTCCCACCATGACTACCTCAAAGGTGACGAAGCGCGTTTCGCAGCTTTACTCAGCCGCATCAACTACACTAATATCCGTACACTTCGCCTCAACGGTCGCCTGAGAAGCGAGATCCTCGACCGCCTCTTACGCTACTACGCTATCCACTTCCCCGGCGCCTCCAATCTCCGCAGCCTCGACGTGATCCACGACATCCTCTCCTGACCCCTCTCCATTCCAAAGAATTGATGGCGAAATTTCAAAGGAATGGTGGCGAAAGATCAGATATTTATTCGTCCTCACGCACACACCATACAGGCGAAAAATATGTTCCGAAGTCCAGCTTTCGTGCTTTCATATCCTTTGCCAATTCCGGACAAACTACTATATCCCCAGGAACTGCACAAAAGACTTTCAGATCCTTTACCTTTTCCTCCTGCAGGGCATACTTTATCACACTCCCTCTGTGGTAATCCGAATACTTTTTATTTATTACATCGGAATATACCTCCTTGAAATGAATTATATAGTATAGCTTATCGCCATACTTATCACTCACAACCTTAATAGGATAGTACTCTATATTGGGATCGTCACCTGTATAGGACTCAATAAGAGCTTTTAGCTCTTCATCAACTATATTAGCCTCTCCTATACAATTGGTGTAAGGAGTGTATTTACCATCCCGCAGTTCCAGCACAAGAGACTCGTTCCAGTTTTTAACCGGCTTGCCATCCTCAGCAATAGGATAAGGCCAGTCTTCCGGTGCATAGATAACACCTGCTCCTCTTTCCCCATTCGGTATGAATCTATAAAACTTTCTCATAACAAACAATTTAATATCTACTCACTTTTTACTTTCCTCAGTTATATTCTGATAAAGAATTCACTCGTCTTCCTTAAAACATGGTACTGAAGCAAAATCAATTGCATAATCCATATGTCGATCTTTCATTGCCTTCATTATCTCATGACATACTATAATAGATTCCCCTACGACTGTAAAGATTTTTAAATCCTTAACTTTCTCGTATCTTAAACCATATTTTATCACATGACCATTAAGATAAACCGCATGGTTCTCATCAATAGCTTCAGAAAAAATTTCCTTGAAATGAATTATATAATATATCTTGTCTCCATACTTGTCACTCACTGCTTTTACGGGAAAAATATTCTATGTTAGAGTCAGCACCTGTGTATGACTCAATTAGAGACTTTAATTCCTCATCTACCAAATATGCCTCTCCATCACACGTTGCAAGTGCTCCATACTTACCATTTTTTAGATCAAGTACAAGTGACTCATTCCAGTTTTTCATAGGCTTACCGTCTTCTGATAAAGGAAATGGCCAGTTATCAGGAACATAATGCACACTTGATACTTTTACATCCTTGAATAAAATTCTATAAAACTTCTTCATCCTTAATCATTGTTACCAGTTGACATATCACCCTCATCTTTCTACGATGTTTTCACTCGTCCTCACGCACGCTCCATATGGGAACTAAGTCTGTTCCGAAGTCCAGCTTGCGAGCTTTCATCTCCTTTGCCAATTCCGGACAAACTACTATATCCCCAGGAACTGCACAAAAGACTT
>CAZUNU010000109.1:0-1620 GCA_964622105.1 uncultured Sangeribacter sp.
CGAAGTCAAGGAATTTGGAGAGCTGCTTCTTGATAGCCTCCTGATTATGGCGCAGGGTGGCCTCATCAAGCAGATTGCGCTCGGCACTTTTCCCGGAGGGGTCGCCGATCATGCCTGTGGCACCGCCTATCAGAGCGAGAGGCTTATGGCCGCAACGCTGGAAATGGCGTAGCATCATCACGCCGCAGAGATGGCCGATATGCAGGGAGTCGGCTGTCGGGTCGATTCCGAGGTAAGCCGTGGTCATTCCCTTTTTGAGCTGTTCTTCCGTGCCGGGCATGACTGTATGGATCATGCCGCGCCAGGTAAGTTCTTCAATAAAGTCAGGTTTTGTTTCCATATATGGTTGATGGTTTATTGTTTAGGGGTTAGGGAGAAGAGCACTGTCTTGCCGACGGCGCCGAGCGTGGCGGCATCTATACCCTCCATATTGTCGGCTGTGGTGTGCCAGCGTGAATTGAAACCGGAGCCGTCTTCAGGATTATACTCGACGATGTCGATGGCAGGCAGTCCGTGGACTATGAGCTGCACATGGTCGTCCATCACGGCTCCGCCCATGCGGTTGATAAACATGTCGCCGTAACCGAGCGCCGTAGCCGCGCTCCATACTCTTGATGCCACGTCGGGAGCGGCCTGTTGAGAGAAATACTCGCGGTAGAACCTGGCATCCTTGCCCCCCACCATGTCTAAGAGTATCGCCTCCTTCGGAGTATAATCGGTCACGGGGAGATTCTCCATGAAATATCTGGTGCCGAGCGCCCATGAAGCATCGTCGCCATCCGTGCCCCAGTCTTCTGCATCCACGAAGAGGAAGTCAACTCCCAGGTCAGACTTGGCGAGGTTAAGTTGGCGTGCAATCTCAAGGATCACGCCCACGCCGCTTGCGCCGTCGTTGGCGCCGTCAACCGGAGTCTTATGTTTGGCCGGATCAGGATCAGCGTCGGCCCAGGGGCGGCAATCCCAATGGGCAAGAAGGAGCGTGCGGTTTTTTGCCTCCGGATTTATCTGCCCGAAGATGTTACGTGCGTTGAGTATAGTGCCGTCGAAGGCTTTCAGTTGAGCCTTTTGCTCGGTCACTTGCGCACCGTGTCTTTGGAGTTCGCTCACGAGCCAGTCGCCGCAAAGACGGTGAGCTTCAGTGTTAGGCACACGCGGACCGAAAGCCACCTGTCGCTCCACATAAGAGTAGGCGCTGTCGGCGTCAAACTTCACCTCAGCAATCTCGTCAGCTGTAAGGGTTGCCGGTGCTTCTGAAGCGGCCTTATGGCTTCCGCACGCGCCCAGTATAAGAGCCGAGGTTATGATTGTCATAAACTTTTGCATGATGCACATATCCTTTTGTCTACAAACTGCAAAATTAGCCAAACTCGCCGACATTTGCAAATCTCATCCCCCTCCCGGCCACAAAACCGGATTCTTTATTAAAAATTTGGTGTTATTGGTAACTTTCTCTATATTTGCAAACTGGCAAAGGTCTCTTTCGTACAGTGCATCTGTCAAAGACTATCAAAGTTCTGTGCCGAAGCACGAATATTTTTGAAGATAACGAAACTCTTATAACTTGAGGAATATGGGAGCAGATCAGAGAAGGGCTAAATACGGCTGTGCCATATAATACTT
>CAZUNU010000109.1:1720-9962 GCA_964622105.1 uncultured Sangeribacter sp.
CAAATAATACTTTTTGATATGAATAAACTTTCCATTCTATGCCTGACAGCCTTGTCTGCTCTTTGCGGCTCACACGCGGGGGCGGCTGAGGTGTCGGAGAAATTCGTTGTAGTGCATTGCGAATCACCCGGTACGCTCACCCTCACTGAAGATGCGCTGATCGCCCCGAATCTGAAGGTGACAGGCGACATCGATTACCGCGATTTCGAAACCCTGAAATACGCCACTATCAGCGTGACGCGCACTCTTGACCTCTCGGAAACCGTGATCCATGAATACACCTCCGGAGATTCCGGCACACGTGGTGACTGGATGATCGGAGATGCCGATAAGATCACCTACCCGGCTGATATGATGCCTGCGGGGGCTTTTTCCGAGGTGCGCGACAACTCCATCAGCACGTTCACAAGAGGCAGCTCCACGCTCTCCAAAATCATACTCCCTTCATCTCTCAAAGGCTTCATGAAGGGAGCGTTCACTTCCTACTCTATCATAAGGGAACTTGAGGTGCCGGCAGGATCCACAACCCTGCGTCAGGACGGACAACTCGTCTATTCTTACGACGGCTCAACCCTCCTCGCCATGCCTCCGGCATATTTCGGCGACATCACGGTGGCTAAGTCCGTCACTTCAGTTGCCGATGGCGCGCTGGATGTGGCTCGTCCCGCTTCCGTCACTTTCTCTACGGTTGTGCCTCCCACAATTCCTGAAGGGAGGACCGTTTCCACCGCCTACATCATCGCTCCTGATCCACAGGCTTACAGCGAGATATTTCCCGATGTTGATTGTATCGCATCTCTTGAAACGATAACCGTGACCGACCTGCAGCCGGGGACGCTTATGTCTACACTCGGCAACATGGGTTACACACGGAAAGACGTGAGGAGTGTGAAGCTCTCCGGCACATTGAGCATAGATGATTTCAATGCGCTCGTAGAGCTCCCCAACATTCATGCGGTGGATCTTTCGCAGGCGACGGTGGAGTGTGAAAATATCAGCACCGACTTCAGAATCTCCAATCCCTCGATCACGAGCTTCCAGTTCCCGAAGTTCTCCAAAGGGATGTATCTGACAATCGATTCAAGTTCCATGCTCTATGGAGATCTCAACGTGCCAAGGCCAACGATGGGGTTCTATAATTATTCAAAGCGTTTCACTTCGGTCATCTTGCCTGCCACTCTTTACAGCTTAGGGGACAGAACTTTTCCGGAGTATAATGTGACGGAGACGCTCGACTTGTCGCAGTGCAGCGAGATGACGGAGCTCAAGATAAGCTATGAGACACAATGCCTCACCACATTGCGTCTTCCGGAGAATCTTAAGACCCTGAAATACATATATGGGCCGATAAAAGAGATCAACCTTCCCGCGTCACTTCAGGAAATCTATGGAGGCTCCTGGATGGTGGAGAAGCTTACGCTTCCGGCATCGCTCCAGGTATGCTCATTGAGCTCGCTCCCGATGGTTAAGGAGATTGATGCCTCGGCCGCACGTTCCCTCTATCAGTTTACGTCGCTGAGCAACGCCCCGAATCTTAAGACCCTCGATCTTTCCATGTGTCCGCTCAATTACTTCTCCATGTTCGGAGGCGTATCAACCGGCGGTCTCGTAGTAAGCGGCGGCACCCGCTACCGTGCCACTAATGTAAGAGGAATCGAAAGCGTAAAACTCCCATCTACAATCAAAGAGCTGAATGCATTCGCCGACTGCCCCAACCTCAAGGAGGTCGACATGATGCATTGTTTCCGTCTCACAAGCATCCAGGGTCTCATCAACTGTCCTTCGCTCACGTCTATCACCCTGCCTGAGAGCGTGAAGACTATCCATGGTTTGCGTGACTGTCCAGCGCTCACCTCAGTGAAATCAGCAGCTGCTGTGCCTCCGACGTATTCGGCCGATAAATCCGGCGACGATATCGTGCCTCTCGATTTCAGCAAGATTTCTCTGACTGTGGCCAAGGATTGTGGCGGTGCGTATCGCATGGCAGAGGGTTGGGAATCATGTAAGTCTATCTCAGACGACGCATACAGGGTATCCCTCTCCCAATATCCCCTCTATAGCGGGGTCACCAATTATGCGCAGCTCTTGCTCTACGGCGCCGGTCTCTACGCACCGGGTGCCACCGCTACTCTTGACGGCTATCCTTCCGGCACATTCTCTCTTGTCGGATGGCAGGTGAACGACGAGATGATAAAGTCGAATCCCTGCACTGTGACGGTGAACGGTCCCGTCTCTGCCGTGCCTGATTATGCCCTTGACAGCAATCTATGTGAAGCCGTGGTAAAGGTGAGCGTGCCCGAAAGGCAGGACATAAAGCTGACAATCTTCTCCTATCAACGTGTAATCTACGTGGATGGCAAGAAATTTGCGGAATGGAAATACACCAGCAGCAACCAGAGCACTTATACCATCACTCTCAACGCCGGGGAACACGAGATAGCCATATCGAGCGAGATGTTTACCCTTTCATTTGATGAAATCGAGGAAACTCGCTCCACTGAAAGGTATTCAGTCACAGATTTGTGTCTGAACAGCAATAATGCTCTTTTACAGCTCTATCCCGCATATTTCGATATGGATGTGCTTGACCTTTCGGGCCAGTCAAAACTCAATTATATCTATAACCGGAGTGCAAACCGTATCCCGCGGGTCAACGTTTCCGATTGTCCTGAATTGACCGGTATCTCACTTTCCAATTCAGCCGTCGAGAAATTTGATTTCGCAGGAACGCCGCTTACAGACATCCGTCTCTCGTATAACTCCCTTAAAGAGTTTGATCTCTCCGACCTTCCTGATCTTGAAAATCTCGATCTTGAATATAACCAGATAAAGACTCTGGATATCACAGGCCTGAGCAAACTGAGGATTCTTGATGTCTCCTACAATGGATTGACCGACTTTGTATATGGTGGCAACACTGCCCTCACCACACTCTATATCAATAATAACGCGCTTCCGGCATTGAATCTCAATGATTTCCCGGCTATGGACTACTGTCTGGCCTACGGTCAGCAACTTTCGATGACCATCGCTACGGATAATCTTGACACGGAGCTTCTTGATGACGGTAATTTCGATCTCTCCCGTGCAAGTAACTGGGAAGCCATATGGGCCGGGGAAAATGGATATTCCTATGGCCTGCCTTGTACGGTAGAGGGCACCACAGTGGTGATACCGGCTGAAGCAGGCAGGGAACTGACTCTCACTTACGATTACCTCATCTCTCCGGAATCAGATAAATGGGTATATGTGAGGATTGAGCTTACCCGAGAAAACTTCAATAGCGTAGATGACCTCGTGGCCGAGGGTCTTGTGGCAGTCAATGGCAACAGGGTGACTTTTGCCGATGGCATACAAGGTCAAATCCATACTGTATCGGGCGTGACAGTCTTCAATGGCACAGGTGAATCCTCCCCGCTTCCGAAAGGCATCTACATCGTCTCTGTGGGCTCTTCCGTAATGAAGATCTCGATTCCCTGATTCCCATCGGATTCAGGCGCTATACTACGGTGTAGCCAGTGTTTCGTTTCAGCAATTGAGAAGCGCATCTATCTTTAATGATAGCGTAAAATAAACTGAGGCCATATCATAACAAGCGATTATGATATGGCCTCAGTTTATTTGTTTAAGGATGGGGTATCTGTCCTTAAGTGGCCGTGAGGAAGAAATGCTATTTCACTATGGGAGGAAACTTTACTTTACGATTACCTTTTCTGTGATGGTCTTGCCTTCCGATGTCTTTACGCCGATTATGTGCATGCCGGAGGAGAGTGAGGAGGTGCCTATCGAAACGTCGTTGCGTCCGTTGGCATTGATGTGCTTCTCGACCATGCCGCTCAATCCGGACATGGTGACAGATGAGATGGTGCCATCGCCGTCAAGGGTTACATTTATCGGTTCGCCTCTGTTGATAAGAGTAGGACTCACGTTCACCTTCTTTATCATCACAGGAGAGTGGACACTCGATTCACGGTTAAGTATGTAGTAGAAAGCACCAACACTCGTTCTTAACGCCAGATACTCTTGGTTATCAATTACCACATATTGCGGGGTGCCGACCTGTATGGTCTCAGACGTTTCAGGAAACTCGAATGTAGCTAATGTAGCCCCCGATTTCATGCTCTTTACGGCTACCCCTATGATATTCGCAACCTGAGTCTCCTCAATACCAGTAATCCAAATGAAATTTGTATCTCCACCGTAAGTGGTATACTCTACGCGAAGTGATGTTTCCCGAGAAGTTGCTTTGGTTCCAGAAACGATTGGCACCAATATTTCATAGTCGTCATCGTTGTTAATCAGAGTCTGGAATACCGGGAAATCGAAAGCGTCAGTATACAGATCGAAATTAATGTAATTGATGTCATCCAGAGGCCATACCGCTACGTCCTCAGTCACATTGCTGTACTCAATTATTTCCTCCGTGGGCACTCCTGTGCAGTAACGTGACTCTTTTTCATAGAATTCTATAATATTGTAGTTAGTTCGATACATTGCATATTCGGAGTAGAGGCCTGTCTTGGTCAGATAATCACCCCAGTCACCATTCTCTTCCAAAATCTGACGGAATTCAGCCGGTATTGCCTCGCTACCTCTGAAGAACAATACATTTCCGTCTGAGAGATTAAACTGTTTGAATCCGTCCGGATAGTAAGCCTGCACCAGTTGGACAGCCTCGGTAAGATTGCCGATTACTTCCGATCGAGATGAATATATCCATCTATATTCCAGAGCCGGTCCTTTTACGACCGTTGTGACAGGAATAGTCTCAGCATCGTAAGTGAGAGTCTTGATTACGTCAAGTTTCCCGTTCACGATGTCGATGGTCACTTTGTTGTCATCTTGCTGAGGTTCCAAGAAAATCGTTCTTTCCCCGTTGTAACCGAGGTCAGCAGGAAGCACCATAAACATGGAGGATGCCCATCTATTTGCAAACTCCTTGTCGGGGAGGATGGCGCCGGCTGCCATGCAGCTGCTCACGGCAATAGTTGTGAGAAAAAGTCGCAACATAATTAATTAGGTAATAAATAGCCATTTGCCGGAACCACAAAGCGAACGGACGTTGATAATAAAAAAAGCGTGAGATTCCATATCCTTATTTCGTCTCACAATCCGTGGCTGTAGCGGGGCCTCTTATCCGAAGACGAAACAATCAACAGGAAACCTCACGTATATGCCACGTGTCTATCCGTAACAGGGCATGCGACCGGATACGGAAAAGAACGACATGATAGCACATATCGAAAAGGCATCTATCATTGCTTTGCTTCGGACAAGGGGTTGAAATCGCTACATTTCGGATTGTCGGCAAAGTTTTAGATATACGCTAAAACATAAATCTGTTCCGCCTCTGCGGAAAGTCAATAAGCGGGCATACGTCAAAAAAACTATTTTGTGACACATCCCTTCATGCAAAGTTAATCTTTTATTTATTCAAAAGCCCCATATCCACCGTCACTTATCTCCGAATTAACAATTTTTAAGAACTCATTCTCTTCTCTGACTTGAGCCAATAAGGCTTGATAGCCTCTACTTCGAATGCTTTTCAGTACGCAATGCTTTCAGTACGGAGTTGCGTTCAGTATACTGAACGGATTGCAAGGCGAGCTCCTTCCGATGTAAAAGATATCAATCGTTGTATCGTTGAGGGGTTCCCACTACAAAACCGGATTCTTTATTAAAAATTTGGTGTTATTGTTAACTTTCTGTATATTTGCAAACTGGCAAAGTTCTCTTTCGTACAGTACAGTTGTAATGGTGTACCAATTTTTTTGCTTACGCTTGAGCCATTTGTCAGCGTGATGATTAAACCGGATCTCATATGGAAAAATACATTGACCCTCTATACGATATAGGCTTCAAGTTGCTTTTTGGCCGTGAAGATGTCTCAAATGAAATTCTCAAGGAATTCCTCAATGCAATTTTTGAAGGAGACAAGCAATTGTCCGGCATTAAGACTATACAGTATCTTAACAATGAACATACCGGTGAATGGGATAAAGCAAAAGGTATCAGATATGATATCTTATGCGAGACCTCTTCGGGCCATAGGTTTATTGTGGAGATGCAGAAGAGCTGGCAAGATAATTTCCTGAAGAGAGCCGAGTATTATGTCTATAGAAGCGTAGCAGAACAGGGTAGAAGAGGGAAAGATGAAGAAACAACCCCTTGGAATTATGAATTGACACCGGTTATTGGCGTCTATCTTTGCAACACGTACGTTAAAGGATTAGAGAAGAAACTTCTGACCCGTGCTCGCCTGATGGATGAAGATAATGGTAAACCGGTAAGCGACATTGTACGTTTTGCCTTTATCCAATTGCCTTGCTTTGTTAAGGACGAGGCGGAATGTGAAACCTATTTTGAAGAATGGATTTATAATTTAAGGAATATGGGAGCAAATCAGAGAGTGGCATTCCGGAGCCGCAGGGAAATCTTCAACGAAGTTGCCAAAGTAAGCAACGTTGCTTCGTTGAGTCCGGAAGAGAGATGGAAATATGAGGCAGACCTAAAATTGGCACGCGACTATTATAGCGAAATGACGAGTGCCCGCCGATTAGGTCTTGAAGAAGGTCGTGCCGAGGGTCGCGCTGAGGGTCGCGCTGAGGGTCTTGAAGAAGGTCGTGCCGAGGGTCTTGAAGAAGGTCGTGCGGAAGGTCGTGCGGAAGGTCGTGCCGAGGGCCGTGCTGAAATGCAGGAAGAAATAGCTATGAAGATGAGAGAAAAGGGCCTTGATGAAGCCACTATCAGATCAATCCTTGCGTTATGAATCATGTGAGATATAAGAATCATGTGAGATATAATTTGTGAGAAAATATTTCGGAGGCTCAAAAAAGTTTTTGCCACGTTGGAAACTTTTGTTATTTTTGTAAAAAGTTTTTGTTATGGAAGAAACTATTGAGATTATCGAGCGTCCGATTTATATGGATCAGATACGGCCTTACATCGGCAAGACGGTTATAAAAGTGCTTGTGGGTCAGCGTAGGGTAGGGAAAAGCTATATCCTTAAGGCTGTGGCCAATGAAATCAAGATGAATGACCCATCAGCCAATTTCATAACGATTAATCTTGAAGATTTTGCCTTTTCCCATGTCACCGATGCCCCAAGTCTGTTTGAGGAGATCAATGCACAACTCTCCAAAGATAAAAAGAATTATATATTTCTCGATGAGGTTCAGGAAGTTGAGAATTTTGATAAGGTAGTTCGTTCATTAGCTTTGGATAATAACAACGACATATATCTTACCGGAAGCAACTCCAAGATGCTTTCAGCGGAGATAGCTTCACGGCTCGCCGGAAGGAGCATTGAGGTGAGGGTCCACCCCTTGTCATACGATGAATTTCAGAAATTCCATGGCCTTGAAGATAGTGACTCCACTCTTCAAAGTTTTCTAAGATACGGGGGACTTCCCTACCTGAGGAACCTCTCCAATCAGGCCACATGGGAAGAATACATTGAAGGTATTACCAATGCCGTGGTGTTCCGTGATGTCGTCACCCGCCATGCTGTAAGAAACACTGATTTCCTTCAACGTCTTCTCCTTTTTTTAGCCGACAACATAGGGCAGATTTTTACTGCCAAGAAGATAGCCGATTATCTTAAATCTCAACGCCAGACGGCGAGTGTGACGGGGGTACAGACTTATGTAAAATACATAGAGGAAGCGTATATCATCAATAAGTCAAGAAGGTGGGATATTGAGGGAAAAAGATTTTTTGAGATTGGCGAAAAATATTTCTTTGAAGATTTAGGCATCCGTAATAGCATAGTCGGCTACAGGCCACACGATCTATCCGGACTTATGGAGAATGCCGTTTACAACCATCTGTCCATACGTGGATATAGGGTCACTACCGGAGTGCTTAAAGGAGCTCGGGAGGTGGATTTTATTGCTGAGAAGGGAAATGAAAAAAAATATGTGCAAGTAGCCATGACTGTGCTCGATGAATCTACGGCTGGACGTGAATTCGGTAACCTCGAAATGATACCCGATAATTACGAAAAGATACTCGTCACCTTCCGCGACACCTTCCCCAACACCTACAACGGCATCAAAACCATGACTCTACGCGAATTCCTGATGACCATCTAATCATTTGTGGAGGGGTAGTAGTTCGTAGGATACTCCGTGGTAATCTGTTTGCTGTTGTATCGGTTGTGAAGTGAGATTCTCATAGGGTTTTATAAAAACTTGCCGATATCGGCAAGTTTTGGTATATTTGCATTGTAATTTAAAAAAAT
>CAZUNU010000110.1:0-6715 GCA_964622105.1 uncultured Sangeribacter sp.
TCCTATGTGCCTCCACTCTTGGACGGCAGAGCAACCATTTCAGCCGCAAAATTAGTAATTACTTTCCAATATCCAAAAATCCATCCAATTTTTTTACAATTTCTTCTGAAAATACCCAAAGCAATTAGTTGTATTCCTTAAAAAGTAATTGTAAATTACCCTATTAATAATAGGAAAGAGATTCCTAAATTGGAATTTTTTCCATCTAATTCAATCCATACCCTCTTCGAATGCTGAGCCTTTCAAGATGTGGATTGCTGAGGTGGCTAAGCAATGTCTCGACCAGATGCAAAACCCGGGGCTCTCATTCCCCAGGCGCATCAGCCCCACGTCCATACCCATGATGACAATTAAGCTCGGATTAACGTTCAAGATTACCTTACTATTGCGGATGAGGCTGAGCTACCCTTGTCAATGCTGTCTTCCTTCAGTTTCTTGCCATAGTGGAAGGTATAGGAGACGTTGATCCATATGTTGCGCCGGTAGGCCGTACCGAAATAATCTGTCTTTGCTGAATAATTTTCATATTCCTTATACGTCCACAATTTCTTGAAATCAGAACGGAAGGGATTATTGAGTTGTGCGGATATGCGCAAGCCTTTGCTGCTCCAACCTGCCGCCACCAAATAATAGCAAGGCTGATCAAACACTCGTTCAAACTGAGTGACCTCCCTACCGGCAAACTCAAAAGAGCCCCGCACATAGAAATTACCAACAAACCAATTGGCACCGACTGACCCATTCACTACAGTGCGGTTGAATGGCGAGCGTCCTCCTTTCCGATAAGATTTCACTCTCCCTTCCCCTTCAAGAGTCAAGGAATTGTCGAGCAGGCGCAATGAAGCAGACACACCCTCCGAGAAATACTGGAAATACCCCTCCCTTACATATGTGCGCACCATCATCTCGCGTCCGTTGATGTCAGCCGGTGTATATCGATAATCCAATGGTCGGGTGTGGCGAGCGTAACCGGCAAAGGCACTCAAATAAAACTTCTGAAGCGGTATCCAGGTATAGGTAAACTCAACATCGTTGTAAAGCCACGCTTTCAGCTTAGGATTTCCCTTAACAGCATCAAGCAGATTCTTAACCACTAAGTTAGGGCTGAGATACGCCACATCTATACTCCGGTGACTCAACTCAGATGAAAATCCAAACTGATGCTTCCGGCTGAAATTTACTCCACCTGAAATGTAATAGCCCGGAAGTGACTGGGCATATTCTTCCTTATCTAATGAAGTCCGCCGCCAGGAATATCTCACCGAAGGTTGGATTCTTAGCTTCCCGAATTTGAAATTTCCACTTATGCTTCCTCCTGCCGAATGATTGCTGTAATGTACATCGGCAGGATTGCTGCCGGTATACCGAAGCTTATTGTCAGCTAATCCGCCGTTCAGAGTAAATGTAAGAGAATGGTGCTTCCAACTTTTTGAGACACCAAGGCCCAGATCAGCATTCCATGCGTCCTCGCGCACGTTGCTCACATTCTCAATTCCATTTTCTGAAAAGAATGTATTGCTTGTATTGCGTGAGTATTTTGCCGATGGAGTGACGACCAACCGATACTGTCGGGGAAGACTGAATTGCCAGTTGCCTCGCCAGGAAGGAGTAAGTGAACTACGCTTGTGTGACTCTTTATCCAAACCCTGCGGATAGATTGACGGAGTGTAGGTATTCTCCTGATCGAATCGTCCGTAAGGCACGTTATCGTAGCGCAACGAAAGCTGATTCGACACCACACTCTTTTCGGATGCATACTTAATTCGACCTGACACATAAATCTCATTATTTTCTATCTTAGCTTTTGGCATAGTGTGACGCCATTCCACCTCTTCTCCACTGAAATCATATACTGCCGACCCCTCGTTTTTCTCATGGTCTGAATGGAAATGATCAATACCGGTGAAAAGGTCATAGGTCATCTTCCCCTTGGAGAATTTGGAACTCAGATTATAGTAGCCATAATCCGGAATAAGCACCTGCTGCTGAGCCGAGAGCTTTGTATAACCACCATATTCATATTTCGTCAAAATGAAATTCACGGCATGTGCCACTCCTTCAAATCTCGGATCGGCCGGATAATCGAGTATTTCTACCTTTTTAACATCTTCCGGCCGCATACCTTGAATTTCTTCAGCTGTTGCACGCACATTATCGATAAAAAAAGCCACACCTCCTCCTGAAAGAGTAGTAACTGCATTGTCTGAAGGACTTATACGTAAAGATGGGATAGCCATGAAACGAAGCAGATTGATCCCGTTGTCAGCGGCTCGTCTTTCTCGCACTGTCGGAAGGTAAATTGTACGGTCACTGAGAGCGTAGCGGGCTTCAGCGGTCATTGTTATCCCTTTGAGTTTCACGGATTGTTCGTCCATCATCACCTTGCCCATCGAAAAAGAAGGTGATTGAAGGTAACCGGTCTTATAGCCGACGCTCGAAAAACGGGCCAATACTTTCCGGCTATCGCATGGTATTGAAAAGTTGCCATTATCGTCAGTTATGCCATAGGTTATGGTGGTGGAATCTTTTGGATTGAGCAGCATCACAGTGGCATAGCTCACCGGCTCACCCGACAGACGGTCTATAGTTCGTCCAGTATATTTATATTTCCCTTTCTGCATGGCTTCAATGAATATAATATCGCCATCGTAAGTTACGGAAACAGGATTGAGAGCCACAATCGACTTCAGAATCTCTAAAGGATCGTCACTTATGGCTCGTTCCTTCACCTTATAATCCCGTAATTCATCATATATGAAGTTGATGTTGAGACCGGGATTTTTCTTGCAAAATTCAGCAAGTGCTTCCGTCACGGGTCGCCCCACAAAATCATTCTTGTACCTCTGAGCCCATGCAATCGCAGGCACACAAAAGATGAGGCTAATCAATAAGGGTAATATATGTTTCATGATCTTATGACTTTAGAATGAACCGTTATCTTATCAGCTAATAAACCGTTATCTCACCGTCACGATATTATCTTGAAGCTTCAAGTTTATTCTATCAAACTTATTGAGTTGCCTGATCACCTCTGAAGCATCACAAGCCGGATCCCAACGGAAATAGAGATGAATGTCAACTGTCTGCTCATTGATGACCTCTACCTCAAATCCATAATGGGCCGCCAACTCTTTTAGTATGTTCCCGAGAGTCTCGTTCTCAAATATCACGGGGTTCGCAGGATTGATTACGTTCTCTGTCTTCATATCCGGAAGAGTGTCGGTAGAATAATTCACTACACCAGCAGCGGATACTACTTCCGCAGTCTGTGTCGCGAGCATTTTCTCTGAAGCACTGCGCGATATTACTCCCACTCCTATAGCCAAAGCAGCTACTGATACAGTCACAACAGATATGACTACAGCTACCCTCCGTCCGTCAAGCCAGTGGCGAAGTCCAGAAAAACCAATCTTTCTACCGCCATTCTCAGACGGACCCGGCAAATCACGCTCTGCTGCAAGTGGGCATTTATTATAGAAAAGGGGAAAAGCATCATTATCATTGGCAAATTTCTGCCATTCATTTTCAATTGCTGCTTGTGTAATTCCATTGGAATGCAGCAATGAAGAATGTGAAGCGCATAAGGCGTCATATATTTCCCTTATTTCAGGGTCTGCCAAAAGTGCGGCGAGTTCCGTATCAGTATATTTTTCCGGATGTTCAGTTATGTCAAGAGCTATATCAAATTTGTCCATATTCATGAGGAGGTGTTGGTTATTGTTTATGGGTTTAGGGTTAAGGGAGGTATGGTTTAGGGTTGAGAGGGAGGCGGGTTAATGATTTTCCTGATTTGGGATATGCCGTTCTTCAGATGTTTATAGACAGCCACCTTACTGATTCCAAGTTGAATGCCAATCTCTTCATATGAAAGACCTTCTTCATAACGCAGTTTCATTACCCGTGAACATTGTGTCGGCAACTGATCAGATATTATTGAACGAACCTTCACGAGGGTCTCCTCACAATCATCTTCTCCAAAAAATCTACCGACTCCCTCTTCGGTCATTATCAACCGTTCTACACTCTCCCGGACAGGCATATCTTTAATCAGATTGAGACAGCGGTTTCTCACGCATCTTATAAGATATCCGGTGCCCTTGTCGACATATGCTCCGGAATGAAGAAGGTCGGCAAACACATCATGCACTGCATCATGTGCAGCCTGATCCTCCTTTAGCATAGCGAATGCAAGGGAATAAAGCCGTTGATAATTCTCTTTGAAGAGCCGTTCTATGTAGCTTCTATCTGTCATACACCATATGGACAATTTTTCTCATAAAAAACTAACCTCATGAACGTAAAATAATTATTAGCCATGAAAACAATTTGCTAAACGCCATGAAAACTATACGATAAATATCGGCAGATATTGTGTATATCTGCCGAAGTAGCTAACTTTGCATTAACGCAGTCAGGCTCATACTAACTTGCTGCATATAACTCCGATTGTCATACCCGTCAATCGTAACCTTCCAACTAATATCATTAGTATCCCGCAATGCTTTTCAAACGATACTTACTTACCATTCTCATTGCAGCCGCTGCCTGCTTTAATGTCGGGGCAAATCCCGCAGACGACCTTCTTGAGCGTATCGATAGGGGTGCCTCCCGTAAATTCAAAACCGAGCTTGTGAAGAGCCACAAGGATTTCTTCGAGCTCGACCAGAGTGGCAATCGCGTTGTAGTGCGCGCAAATTCCTGGGTAAACCTCGCCACCGGCATCAACTGGTATCTTAAACACCATGCCGGAATCCATCTCTCCTGGAATAACATGTCGGTTAAATTACCGGATGTTCTTCCTCGCGTCGCAAGTCCGGAGCGCCATGAGACAAATCTACCTCTTCGCTATGACTTCAACTATTGCACATTCTCTTATTCCATGCCTTTCTGGGACTGGCAACGTTGGGAAAAGGAGATCGACTGGATGGCCTTGCATGGCATCAACATGCCCCTCGCCATTGTCGGTATGGAATCTGTGTGGCGTAATGTGCTTCTCAAATTGGGATATTCGGAAAAGGAGGTGGGCGAGTTTATTGCCGGCCCGGCTTTCATCGCCTGGTGGGCAATGAACAACCTTGAGGGTTGGGGCGGTCCGCTGCCGCTCTCTTGGTATCCTCGGCAGGAGAAACTGCAGAAGCAGATCCTCGCCCGCATGAAGCAACTCGGAATGAAGCCGGTGCTCCCGGGCTATTGCGGTATGATGCCTCACGATGCCCGTGAAAGACTCGGACTGGAAGTAACTGATGGTGGCAAATGGAACGGCTACGTTCGGCCATCAAATCTTTCAGCCACCGATCCTCGCTTCGATGAGATAGCCGACCTATATTATCAGGAACTGACGAAACTTTATGGTAAGGCAGATTTCTATTCTCTCGATCCTTTCCATGAAAGCAAAGACGACGCGGCTGTGGATTATGCCGAAGCCGGACGCAAACTTATGGCTGCCATGAAACGCGCCAACCCGGAATCCGTCTGGGTGGTGCAAGGGTGGACGGAGAATCCACGCCCTGAAATGCTTGCCGCAATCAAGCCGGGGCAGATATTGATACTCGACCTTTTCTCAGAGTGCCGCCCTATGTGGGGACTGCCTTCCGTATGGAAGAGAGACAACGGCTACGATGGACACGACTGGCTCTTCTGTATGCTGGAGAATTTCGGTGCCAATGTGGGGCTCCACGGGCGCATGGATCAACTAATTGATAATTTTTATGCCACAAAGGATAATCCCTTGGCTGATGGCCTCAAAGGCTATGGCTTCACTATGGAAGGCTCGGGCAATAATCCGGTAATGTTTGAATTGATGAGTGAATTGCCTTGGATTCCTGAGAAAATCACAAAGGAGGAATGGATAAAGGATTACGCAAAGGCTCGGTACGGAACTGCCGATCCCGACATACTGGCAGCTTGGGAAGTACTCGCCAATTCCATTTATAACTGTCCGGCCGGAAACAACCAGCAAGGCCCTCACGAGAGCATTTATTGCGGCCGCCCCTCGCTCAACAATTTTCAGGTGAAGAGTTGGTCGAAGATGCGCAATTATTACGATCCGGCTGCTACTCTCCGGGCTGCCCGACTTATGGCCAAGGCAGCCGATCGGATGCGTGGCAACAATAATTACGAGTATGACCTTGTCGATATCACCCGTCAGGCCCTCGCCGATCAAGGCCGGCGGCAGTATCTACGCACAATAGCCGATTACAATTCCTTCTCACGTGATGACTTCCGCAAAAATGCGGATAAATTCCTGGAAATGCTACTTCTTCAGGATAAACTATTGGGAAGCCGACCGGAATTTCGTCTTGGGAGCTGGACAGAGGCAGCACGCAGTCTTGGCAGGACGCAGGATGAAAAGGATCTTTATGAATGGAATGCACGGGTACAGATCACCACATGGGGCAACCGCACCTGTGCTGATGAAGGTGGTCTGCGCGACTACGCCAACAAGGAATGGAACGGCCTGCTGAAAGATTTCTATTACCCACGTTGGGCCACTTACTTCAATGCGCTTGAGCAACAGATGGAGCATCACTCCAAACCGGATTATGATGAACTCGGTGGCGGAGCCAACAGCAACAAAACGGCTACTGAACTTTTCGCCATGGCACTCCCCTCGGGTCCCGTCATTGATTGGTATGCCATAGAGGAACCCTGGGCTCTGCGTAAAGGAGGCTACACTTCAAATCCGGAAGGTGACCCGGTAAATCTCTCGCTCGAA
>CAZUNU010000110.1:6815-9953 GCA_964622105.1 uncultured Sangeribacter sp.
TAAACCATAAACCATAAACTGCAATCAGGCAATGGCTCGTCTTCTGTCTCTTGATGTGGTGCGCGGCTTCACGGTAGCCGGCATGATACTCGTAAACAACGGCTATGGCCAGTCGTTCGAACCTCTACGTCATGCCCAATGGAACGGCCTTTCGCTGAGCGACCTCGTTTTCCCATTCTTTCTTTTCATAATGGGAGTTTCGATGTATCTCTCTTTCTCAGGAAAAGGTTTTACTCTTACTGTTCCAAAATTTGTAAAGATCCTACGGCGCACCTGTCTGCTCCTTTTGATTGGCATTGCCATCAATTGGTTTGATATGGCCATCGAGGGGCGACCCTTAGCATTCGGTGAGCTTAGGTTCTGGGCCGTGCTTCAGCGCATTGCACTCTGCTATCTGCTTGTATCCGTGATTGTGCATACCATCAGGCATAAATACGTCATCTCAGCCGCCGTGCTTCTTTTGGTAATATATACCCTGCTCCTAATTTTTGGTCACGGATATTCCGACAGCAAGGAGTTCAACCTACTTTACAAGGTTGACGCTTGGCTTGTAGGCGATCCTCACCTCTATCATAAATCGGCCGTTGATCCGGAAGGCTTGCTCGGCACAATCTCAGCACTTGCCAATGTGCTTTTCGGATTTTATTGCGGCATGAAGATAAAAAAGAGCGGCGACCTTGCAGCAAAGATCAATTCTCTCTTCACTGCAGGATCGCTGCTCACGTTTGCCGGATTTATAATTAATTTTGCTTTGCCATTCAACAAGCGAATCTGGAGCCCGTCGTTTGCACTGATCACTTCCGGATTCTGTGCCCTGCTCCTTGCACTGACCATGCTCACGGTAGATGCCCGGGGACGACGTGGAAAATTGGTGACTTTCTTTCAGGCGTTTGGAGTGAATGCTCTCATCATCTACATTGCAAGCGAAGTCATGGCCATTCTTTTCGGACACTTCGGCATAAGCGACTTCATTTATGATGCCTTGGCACTCATCTTCCGCAGCCCTTCACCCAAGACAATATTCCTTGCGAAACTCACCTCGCTCGCCTACGCCATCTGCTTCGTCCTCCTGAACTTCGCCATCGCCTATCCCCTCTTCAAACGCCGCATCTACATCAAGCTGTAATTTGTCCATGGTGCTCATCCAGACTCCACCCGTTACATCACAGGTTTTGCTACAGTTTACTGTCGATGGTATAATCCAACGAGAGCTGTTCCCGGATGTTCCGCCTCGTGTCGAATACTCAGTCTCTGACTTAGGCAAGACACTATTGCCCCATGTAGAGGCGTTAATTAAATGGGGACAGGACAATTTCGATCAAATAATGATTAACCGACAAATGAGTAAGTAATACCCTATGATTGAAACGGGGAGATGGATACTTAGACCGTAGCGCGAGACGGATGCTGAAGCGATTTATAAATATGCTTGCAATCC
This sequence comes from uncultured Sangeribacter sp., assembly GCA_964622105.1. Taxonomy (GTDB): domain Bacteria; phylum Bacteroidota; class Bacteroidia; order Bacteroidales; family Muribaculaceae; genus Lepagella. The sequence continues at coordinate 8,254 of CAZUNU010000110.1, forward strand.
GGACATTGATCCGATTGGGTGGACTGTGCATACTTCTATGGGAAACAGCCTTGAAATTGGAGTGAAGAGCTTTTCACAGCAAGACAATTAACGTTAAAGTCCTACAAGAAAAAATAAAAATAAGTCGTGAATGATTTATATAATCCGATATTTCTTGCTAAATTTGCAATTCGCGAATTGCAAATTTAGATTATAAATGACTAAATCCCATAATGGTATGCGTCCTCAGGATGTTGTTATCTTATTAAAAAAAATCACTTTGACAGGGCGATTCATGACAAATGCTCAGATTGCAAAGGAGCTTGGCATTAGCGCTTCGGAGGTGTCCGAGGCGTTGGAGCGTTGTCGAATTGCCCATTTGGTTGACAATCTTAAACAACGTGTGAATATTCTTGCACTAAAAGAATTTTTGGTTCACGGGCTGAAATATGTATTTCCGGTTCAACCGAAGGCGAAAGTCAGGGGAATTGCTACCGCAATCTCTGCTCCGCCAATGAATGAGAAAATCCTTTCTGAGAAAGATGTTTATGTATGGCCTGATTCAAAAGGAAATATCCGAGGAGAAGCTATTGATCCACTTTATCGGACAGTTCCGGAAGCAGCAAGGATTGATCCCATGCTACACAGTCTTTTGGCTATCGCCGATATTTTCCGGATAGGACGAACAAGAGAAGTGGAACTTGCTAAAGTTGAACTCGATGCAATTCTCAATTCCTACCATGTCAAGTAATCTCAACCGGTTGAAAGTCATAGCCAAAGGTCTTGGAGAGCTGTGTCGTGACGTTGTCTTTGTTGGTGGATCAGTCGCCGAACTCTATGCCGATGACCCGGCGGCGACAGATATTCGCCCGACGCTGGATGTGGACTGCGTTATAGAACTTGCAACATACGGCAGTCTTCAAGAATTTGAAAGTTTGTTGCGCAAACATGGATTTGTAAATGACATAGAATCCGGTGTGATATGTCGTTGGAAATATAACGGAGAGATAGTGGATATTATGCCTGACAGGATTTGATAGCGTCAACCCTATGGTCAGAAATATCCCCGGAGAATGGATATATTACTCAGCGTAACGTGAGCGACTTCCATCTTATAAAAGACGGAGAAAAGACTCTGACTTGGGAACGCTTCAATGAGGAACATCGAAAGTGCAGGGCATTTATTGAAAACGCCGTCAGAGAAAGTCGGGCAAAGAGAATTATCATCGCTACGCACCATGTGCCATCATTCGCTTTGATGGACAAGGAATTTAATGGTAGTCCGATAAATGGTGCTTTTACTTCGGAGTTAGGAGACTTCATTGCTGATAGTAGAGTAAACTATTGGATTTACGGCCATTCACATCGTAACATTACAAAGTTAATAGGTAATACTAAATGCGTGTGTAACCAGTTGGGTTATATAAAAGCATTGGAACATCTAACTTTCAAAAAGGATTTAGTTATAGAATTATAAGATATGAAATTTGCAATTCGCGAATTGCAAATCATCCATCATCCTTCAAGCTTCTCTGTTCCAAAATCGATGAAATAGTCGATCTCAGTGACCGTCGAATATTCCGTCACTAATTTAGGCCAGACACTATTGCCTCATGGTGAGGCGTTAATTAATTGGGGACAGGATAATTTCAAACAGATAATGATTAACCGACAAGCTAACAATATCAAATGAGTAAGGAAATTTTATATATTCTTCTTCC
>CAZUNU010000111.1:0-6736 GCA_964622105.1 uncultured Sangeribacter sp.
AATGTTTTCCATAATACTTTTCAAACTAACCTAACATCATGAAACGAGTAAATCAATGAAAGTGTCTTTTATCATCCGATTTACGATATTATAACATCGGGTCAGTTTAATTGGTTCATTCAGGTTGAAAAATTTTTTCGTCACTTTATTTCCGTGATCTTGCTTTTGCTTTCAATAGCTTTACTTCTTCACTTTCATAGTGACGGTATTACCGTTGGTCCAGGGTGAGAAAGTGATCCGGCCGTCGGTCACGTAACCTACACGCAGCTTCTTGGGCTTCGACTCCAAGTTGCCTGCAATCTTGTCAAGCGTCACTGTGAGCGTCTTGCCGTCAAGACGAGCATTGGCCTTATATTCGGCATATTCACCTTTCTTATAACCGAATCCATCGCCCGCATCCTCATATATTGTTCCGCTGGCTTCGTGCCCGTCTCCCGGATTTACAAGCAGGGTCAGGGAATCGGTATTATAATCCTCAGTGTTTTGGAAGAGCTCAGCCATCGGAATTATTGAACCGGGTCGCTGGTGCAGTGTGGCTTGATAGCCATCGTCTTTACCCTCAATGCCTTCAAGGTTCAGTTTACGCCAGTCGCCTTTAGGCTTGGCCGTTTCACTTGCATGACGCGGAATCACCATCAGGTCGCTGCCGAGAAGGAATGCCTGTTGCTCGCTTCGGAGAGAAGGGTCTTTCACATCAGCGAAGAAGAGGGGGCGCATCACCGGCTGTCCGTCAGTGGCGGCCTCTCGGAAGAGAGTGTAGATGTATGGCAGGAGCCTATAGCGGCGGTTGATGGCTGTGCGACATACGTCAAGCACTTCTTCACCGAATGCCCAGGGTTCCTGATTGGCGGTGCCTTTGGCTGCATGATTGCGCACAAATGGGAAATAGACACCGAAGGATGTCCAGCTGGCAAGAAGTTCCGGTGTGGTGTGGCCGCTGAATCCACCTATGTCGGGGCCATTGAAAGGTTGGCCCGAAAGACCCAGGGTGAGGGTCATGGGAATACTGAGCTCCATATGGTCCTTGCGCGCACCGTTGTCACCTGTCCATGTGGCGGCGTAGCGCTGCCCACCGAGGAAGTTGGAACGCGTGAGTAGGAACGGGCGCTTGTCGGGATTCGCCTTGAGCATTCCTTCACGGCTTGCCTTCACCATGTTGTAGCCATAGACGTTATGATAGCGCAGGTGAGTGCCGGGAGTGTAGCCGTCTCCACCTTCGTGAAGGTTGCTTTCAGGCATGGTTGTGACGTCAAACACCGAAGGCTCGTTCATATCGTTCCAGACACCGTCTATTCCCTGCGCCATGAAATCCGGGTAAAGGCTGCTCCACCAGTTGCGTACCTCCGGACGCGTGAAGTCAGGAAAATGGCAGGCCGGAGGCCACACTCTTCCTACGAAAGGTTTGCCATCAGCATCCTTCACCCAATAGTCGGCGGCAGAGCCTTGATCGTCTACGAAATATCCCTCTTCCACACGGATGCCGGGGTCGATCATATACACGGCCTTGAAATTTCTGTCGTGAAGATAGTCGTTGAGCCCTTTGGGGTCGGGAAATTGCTCCGGACTGAACGTGAATACCTTATACTTATCCATATAATCGATATCCATCCAGATCACGTCGGAAGGAATGTTGTGGATGCGCAGTGAATCAGCAATCTCCTTCACTCTTGAGTCGGGATTGTAGCTCCAGCGACATTGCTGATACCCGAGCGACCAAAGTGGAGGCATCTCCATATGGCCTGTGAGGTCAGCAAGCGTGGAGAGAAGTTGCTGGGGAGTCTCTTTTTCAATCACTACCACCCTGAAAGCCGGTCCGTCGCTTTCAAAGCGGATGCCGTCTGAAAGGTCGATCCATGATTTCCAGGTATTATCGGCAATGATCCCGAAAGCTGATCCGTCAGGGCGCACCCCGATCACCCAGGGATGGCTCTGGTAGAGATGAGAGCCATTGTCGAGCTCATATTCGAGGTTGTCAAGGTTCCAGAGTTCTATCTTCTTACCGTTCCGGCGTAGTTCTCCGGTCACTTCACCTGTTCCATAGAAATCTACCTCCTCTCCCGGGTCTATTGTGACGATAGATTTGCCCTGTGAGGTTGAGAAATCGGGGCGTATTTTCCAGTCGGCTGGAATCTGCCCTGTCGGAGCCAGATCTCGCAGGAAGATAGGGGAGGGGGAATGGTGTTCGGCCTGATACCCGTCGGGATAAAATACAGCTACCCCATCGGAAGCGAGCCATGATTGCCGGGCCGATGCAGTAACTGACGCAGAGCTTACCGCAAGGGCGCACATAAGCAGATGTTTGAATGGTAATGCCATGATTTCAGGTATTTGAAAATTATTGTAGGCTGGATCAAAATTTAAAAATTGTGGAGAGAAGATCCGTAATGCCCGATCGGCACTCCGAATCAATGTACAAATTTAATCTTTGTCTGCTACGTGTGCAATAAGGAGAAGTAGATTAATAGAGTATGCTTGCTGATATTTTTAAATTATTTTATTTAACTTTGTAGAGACGGTAGGCACCCTGGAGTGGCTTCTGCCACAATTATGACTACCTCTTGAAAACTGGCGAAGGTATGATCTCCGCCGTTGAGGCACGACGAAAGCAGCTATTGAAGCGGCGCGTGGCTCAGGTTATGACGAAAGTCGGGCTTTCTATCCTGTTACTCTCATGGAGATCAATGCCAATGACCGCATCTTTGAATAGCGACAGATAATAACACGTAACCCACACACTGCTGATGTTCATCATAATCCTGATAATGGCAGGCGGCATTATCGCCGGCCGACTTCTTCGCCGATACAAGCTCACGTGGCTTGGAAAAGTAATCAACGTCTTTATATGGCTGCTGCTTTTCCTCCTTGGCGTGGAAGTCGGAGGCGACGACCGGATAGTAGAGGGCATAGCTACGCTCGGAGTCGAGGCAGTGGCCATTGCGGTTGCCGGGGTAGCCGGAAGCGCTCTGCTTGCGTCAGGATTATGGATATGGGCAGGAAAAGGTAAGAAAGGGGGAAATGGCAGATGAAAGGCAGCCTGATAATAGTAGGATTCTTCATTCTCGGCATAATCTGCGGGCGGCTTGGGCTGCTTGACATTACGGCTGCCGGATTCGACGTGAGTTTTGTAGCACTGGCCATGCTGATGTTCTGTGTAGGTGTCGGCGTGGGTGGAGATCTGGGCACACTGCGCAATCTCCGGACTCTTGACACCAGGCTCCTGCTTCTCCCTCTTGTCACTATCACAGGCACATTGGCGGGGTGTCTGCTTTTGGGGCTCTTCATTCCGTTCAGGTCCATACCCGATGTCCTGGCTGTAGGAAGCGGCTTCGGCTATTATTCGCTTTCCAGCATTTTCATAACCCAGTATAAAGGCGCCGAGTTGGGCACTGTGGCTCTGCTCGCCAATATATCACGCGAGATAATCACACTGCTCGGTGCGCCGCTGCTATTGCGTCTCGCAGGCCCGTTGGCGCCTATCACGGCCGGAGGGGCTACGACTATGGACACCACGCTCCCTATCATAAGCAACGTTTCCGGCAAAGACTTCGTGATTCTCTCTATCTATCATGGCTTTGTGGTCGATTTCAGCGTGCCCTTTTTAGTGACATTCTTCTGTTGCCTCTGACTCCTTCTTCTCACCAGTCTGGGATCGTAAGCCTCCGGCTTGCGCTTACAGAATTCACTTCTGTATTCACGGGTTGCGCAAGCCGGAGGCTTACGATCCCAGATGAGCCGATTTTAGGGAAACTGATAAGCCTATCAGTCGATTTTGATGTTGCGGCAGTTTTCTATTTTGATGCGGTCGGAGGGGTTGATGATGGGGGAGGGGAGGAAGAGGTTATTGGTGACGGTGATGTTTTCGGCGTCTTTTAGGAGGATCACGATGGGGCGGTCGGAGTCAAAGATGTTGTAACGGATGAGGATGTTGCGGTTGACGAAGGGGGGTGTCTGCGTGGCTTCCGTGCTGAGGGTGATGCAGGAGGGCACGTCTTCGGGTGCATCATAACCACATCCTGAAAAGTAGTTGTCTTCAATAAGCACATTCTCCACCGGTCCGCTTTCGTTCCAACTAAGCTCAGCACCGAGTTTTATGGCCGTCTGGGTGCATCCTGTGATGCGATTGTGGCGGATGGTGACGTCAGGACTTTTCACGAGGAAGGCACGTGCCAAATGGCTGTCGACTGAATTGCCCTCTATTCTGACTACCGGAAAACGTGTGAGATTTGTGATTACGTGTTTCTCCGGATCGATATCTTGTAGCGGCTTGTCGAAAGTTACGATGGTCTTCCAATCTTTTTCATTGTTTTCTACGTCTTTCACACAAAGTCGCTCTATTACCGACATGTCGTTACGGTCGATCACCAACATGGAGTCGCCACGCTCAGGAGGATCAAGCGCGAGCGCATGAAGGTCGGCGTTTTCTATGCGCAGCTCAGCTTTATCTGAAGAAAGCGGATAAATTCGGGAATAGTAATTGTGGATGTTGGTGCAATCGTCGCCTTGCCCTTTGAAGATGCAGTCCAGGAGATTGAGCTGGCCGGTGCAGGAGGTGAAATGAGTGGCATCTGTGTTTGTGGAGATCACGTCGCCCGGTTCAGGCACAACCTGCAGACGTTTCAGAGTAATGTCGGAAGACCTGTGTCCAACTACCCCCATTCCCGGCTGGCTATGTAGTTTCATGCCGTCAAGCACAATACCTGACGCCTCGCGTATCATCACGGCCGGACGATAATGGCCTCCATGACGCAATATGCAATAGTCGCCCACCGGAGGATTCTTTTTGGAATAAATTCTTATAACATCGCGTGTCAGGAGTTTCTTTTTTGATACGCTCCCTGTGTAGAGACGATTGCGCACGGGGTCGAAGAAATGTACGCGCCCGGTGACCACACTGTCGATCATGGGATACATCCCGCGGTCTATCCGCATATCGAAATAGTCGGGTGTAGATTCAATGATTTTTCCGACAGTGTTCGGATGACGTTTATATCTCAGCGATAGGCCGTTGATGGTTACGTTCCGTGCATTGTCAAGACATACTCCCTCATACCATCCATGCAGCATCAGCGAGGCTCCGTTGGCTTCGATGGTCAGGTCACGACAGTCTGAAAGATCAAGGGCTTTGACATACGGGGCATCATGACGGAAGAGCACACTCTGCACTCTCTCGCCATAAGCACCGGATACAGCCTCGCGTTCGATGCGCAGGGCTGTGGAATCGATGATGTCATAGATTCCGGGCGACAGGCGGAGAGTAGTGCCCGGATGGTGGCGGCAGTAGTCTGCCGCCTTTCGCAGGGCCTCGATATCGTTACGGTTGTCGTTAGGAACTGCTCCGAAGTCAGCAACGTCAATAATCGCGGCATTCAGCATCTGAACCGCGTTGCAAAGAAGGAAAAAGCAGATAAGTTTACAGGCACTCATACAAAAAATTAGTCTTGCATCAGGATTGCTGGCTCTCGAGATCCGGGGTAAGTTCGCGAGACATATGGGCGGCAAGGAGGGTGATGAGCGTAAGCACTCCCATGCAGATCGGGGTGGAATGAAGGATGTCGCCGAGACCCACGAGAGGACTGACCACAGCTCCGAAAAGATAACCGGCCAGACCGATGTAGGCTGACGCATCGCCTGCACATTCACGGCCTTCGTTCATGGCCAGAGTATTGCCTACCGTAAACAACATGCCGAGGCAGAAGAGCATCGGGAGATTGAGCGCATCATACACCCATACGTTATCAACGGTGTAGAAGCAGATGAATTGTGCCGCAATTGTCAATGTCAGTCCCCATGCACCGTAGACGGCTGCTTTCTTCAATGGCTTGAAGCGCAATGCCATTGTGGCACCCACCGCCACGAACAGCGCGTTGACGCCCATGAAAAGACCGAACTGAAGCTGTGAGTAACCGTAGTGGGTCTGGATAATGAAGGGGGCTGAAGAGATATAGGCGAAGAGCACGCCCAACGCAGCTCCTTTCAGAAGCACGTGAGTGACGAAGTGCCGATTCTTGGTGAGCACAACGTAATTATGGAATGCGGCGCCGAAACGTCCGGTGACGCGGCGTGACTTGGGAAGCGACTCCTTGAAGGGAACCGAGAGCACGAGAAGCAACGCGCTGAAACCGAATAGAATCCAGAAGATGCCTTGCCAGCCGATTGAACGGGCTACCAGACCACCGATTACCGGTGCGGATGCAGGAGCAAAACCGTTGATGGCGCCTACGAGAGCCATGACTTTGGCGAGGGCACGCCCTTTGTAGAGGTCGGCCGGGATGGTACGTGCCAGGAAGTAGCCGCCCGATGCGCCGATGCCCTGCACGAGTCGCCACCAGAGGAATACGTGGATTGTCTTCGACCATACGCTGCACAAAGCGCCTATACAGAAGATGACAAGTGCAATAATGAGAATTGGCTTACGGCCATAGCGGTCGCTCAGCGGACCGAGTATTATCTCACCGAAGCCGAGGCCTATCATGCCGAATGTAAGGCCGAGCTGCACGGTGGGCCGGCTTGTCTGGAAGTATCTCACCATCTCCGGAAGCGTGGGGAGATACATGTCGTTTACAAATGAACCGAATGCGCTGAGAAGCACGAGGTAGAGTATGAGGAATGCGTAGTAGCCTCCGGTCGGACCCTGGTTGGCTACGGCACCTTTTTGCCCCACGGCTGAGGCGGGTGGCGTCTGCAGTGGGGCGTTAAGTGGATGTATGTCAGTAGAAGGTTGGTTTTCCATAATTTA
>CAZUNU010000111.1:6836-9838 GCA_964622105.1 uncultured Sangeribacter sp.
TCGTCGGCTTTCCTTACATCAGGCTCACCCTTGAAATCGGCTATCTCGGCTGAAATCTTCTTTTCGGCATCGGTGCCGCTCACCGTGGCGTCTTTGAGAAGGTCGATTGCCTGTCCGGAGAGGGAGTCGGCTGAGGAGAACATCTGATAGTTGGCCACGAAAGCGAAGCTGTTTTCAAGCACGTCGGGCCAGAGCGTAAGGTCGATTCGGTTCTGGAGCGAATCGAGATTGAGCGAGGTGTGGGATGCGCATTTAATAAGTCGTGCCACAGCCGGCAGACGGGTATTGTCGAAAGGTAACCCCGAGGGTTTGAAAAGGTCGGCCATGTCGGCGAATGTGAAGTCAGGGTTATATTCCGCATTCTCCGCATTGCGCTTTGAGAGGGGGGTGGTGACTGCGTAGCAATAGGAGAGGAAAGTATTGAGGGTATGCATGATTGTAGGAATGCAGAGCAGGAGTTTTTCCTTCTCCATAGAGGCGTGGGCCTGCTTCTGTTTCTCAATCTCGCTTTCAACGTCGATCTCCGACTTCATCGAACCTACGGCGTTGAGGAAGAAGCCCAGGATTACCAACCCGCACATAACCTCGATGGCAGTCACGAGCTGTGCCCATACGTGGGCCGGGGTATAGTCGCCGAAACCAAGTGTGGTGATGGTCACGATACTGTAATAGAGCCACGACCAGTAGTCCGTTCCGGCGCCGTCAGGGATACGGAACTGCGTATCGGGCAATCCCCAGTAAATAAAGCCGAACACCGGCATGAGCAGCACGTAAAGGCATATCCAGACTATAGGGCGGATATTGGAAACGACATGAAAGAAATGCCTGATTTTTCCTGACAAAGTTGTATGCATAGTTAAGGGCGTTTTAACATTAATAACCAATGTTAAAACGCCCTTGATGCTGAAAGGGTTTATTGCTTGCCTCAAGTTTCAACGTATGTTCTCGCGCAGGGTGGTGAGGTATTTCTTCATAGCCTCGGTGTCGTGGTTCTCCACAATCTTCTGCAGTTCGCCCAATTGCTCGCGAATCTTTTCCAACTGAGCGGGGGTGTAGGGGTTGAACATGATCTCGCTGAGAAGATGGTCGTCTTCACCGAGCACCCCGCGCGCTATGTCGAAATGGCGCTTGAAGGTGGTGCCCGGGGCATCCTGGTGCTTCATTATGCCTGCAAACACGAAAGTGGAGGCGAACGGTATGGCCAGGGAGTAGGCGATTGTTTTGTCATGCTCCTCGAAAGTATACTCTACCACGTTGAGCTTAAGCTCGTTGTATAGATCCTTGAAGAATACTCTGCCGAGATGGTCGCCCTCCTTTATGATTACGGCGTTCTCGTTGCGCAGGTTGGAAAGCGATGCAAAGGTGGGGCCGAACATCGGGTGGGTGCTCACGAAAGGATGACCGGCTTTCTCGTAAAACTCCGGCAGCCCGGTCTTCACTGAGGCGATGTCGCTGATGATGGCCGACTTGCGGATGTAGGGGAGTATGTTTTCGAAAGCCTGGATGGTATACTTCACCGTGGCGGCGTTGATCACCATGTCGGGGTCGAATTCCCTCACCTCCTCCGGATCGGAGAAACGCTGGGCATTGAAGGTGAAGCGCAGACGTTGTGGATCAGGGTCATAGATGCCAACGTCGTGACGGAAAGAGAGGAGGTCGCAGAAGAAGGAGCCCATTTTGCCGGCTCCGAGAATCAAGATTTTCATTATGTTTAAAGTTCTGTGAGACAGGAGTCGAGAGCTTCGGTTATAGCTTTGCGGTCGAGGTCGCGGCCGATGAAAACGAGTTTCTCCATACGGTCGCCATACTTGGGATCCCAGTCGCGCTGAAGCCCGGGTTCGGTGGCGAGCATACGCTGAAGTTCGTCTTCAGGAGCTGTGGCATACCATTGACCGGCCTCTGTAAGCTTCTTCTGCACGCCGGCCTGCTCGAAGAGGTAAGACATGTCGGTGTTGTCGTTGAAGTAGCAGATACCTTTGGCTCTGATAATATTCTTCGGCCATTTCTTGGCTACGAACCAATCAAACTTGTTGATGTCAAACGGTTTGCGTGCGAAGTAGACGAATGTGCCGATGCCGTATTCCTCAGCCTCGCCCTCGCCATGATGATGGTGGTGATGATGATGGCCGGCATGGTCCTCATGGTCCTCATGGTCATGATCATGCTCGTCCTCATGATCATGGTGGTGCTCATGGTCATGGTCATGATCATGGTGGTGATGGTGATCATGATCCTCGTCATGATGATCATGGTGGTGGTCTTCGTCCACCGGTTTCTCTATCTCCTGAATCCAGGTGGCTGAGGTCACGGTCTGTTCAAAATTGAAGAGGTGTGTGTCGAGGATCTTGTCGAGATCGAAGTCGCAATAGTCGGCCTCTATGATCTCGGCCTTAGGCTGGAGGGCACGGATCACCTCCTTGATATGGTCGGCTTCCTCACGCGTAACTTCAGAGATCTTGTTGAGAACGATGATATTGCAGAATTCAATCTGCTGGATCACGAGGCTCTCGAGATCCTCTTCGCCGATGTTCTTGGCTGTGAGGTTGTCGCCGCCACCGAATTCGCTCTTAAGTCGGAGGGCATCTACGACGGTGACTATGCAGTCGAGCTTGGGAATGCCATGAACGCAGAGATTGGGCGCCATCACCGGCATTGAGCAGATGGTCTGTGCGATCGGTTCCGGCTCACAGATGCCGCTCGCCTCGATCACGATATAGTCAAACCCGCCGTCCATCAGGTCGGAAAGCTGCTGCATGAGGTCGGTCTTGAGCGTGCAGCATATGCAACCGTTCTGAAGCGCCACGAGTGAATCGTCCTGACCGCCCACTATGCCACCCTTCGCGATGAGGTCGGCATCTATGTTTACTTCGCCTATGTCGTTGACGATCACGGCGAAGCGTATTCCTTTCTTATTGTTGAGTATTCTGTTGAGGAGAGTGGTCTTTCCGCTGCCGAGATAGCCGGTCAGCAGAAGCACCGGTGTTGTTTTTACTGACATATTC
>CAZUNU010000112.1:0-9766 GCA_964622105.1 uncultured Sangeribacter sp.
CATCATTTGAAATTGAATTGGTGAGAATCTGGTCTTCTCCAAAAGGATATGAATCCACTACTCTTGACAAGGCACGGTCAACGGTGACAAGTCCTCTTTGAGATGCAACTATAAGATAGCCGTCATAGCTCATCGAGACTCCCACGATGGTATACGAACCAAATATATGAGGGGTCATGTCGATCTGGCCGTTAAGTTTGATTCCTTTGGCAGGATCATTCTTGTCTACAAGACTGTAACTTGCCAGTATCCTCCCTGCATTGACGTAGATATTATTATCGCGGTCACATAGCACATAGTTGCCGTTGGCGATAGCCATTTGGGGCATAGCGCCTAATACCTCCTTAACAGCTGTTTCAAGTTCGGAAATTGAAGAGTAGTTAGCCGTCAGTTTCCGGAGGTCTTCTTCCGACCGCATTTGGCATCCCGGCATCGCAGCCTCAGCCAATCGTTTAAATTCTCCATTCGCTACCTTGATATAGGAAACCCTGTCACTTCCGACGCCCCACATATATTCTGATGAGGTGGAGGCGATGGTCATCAAGTTGACGGGTCCGCTCCAACTCGCTTCACAATTATCAGGATCCACATTATACACTCCATCTTTCACGCTATATGGGAAGGCATCTGTCTGGGCCGAATTGAAATGTGTTATACTGTAAACACTGCTTGCGAGCCAAGGATTGTCCACCGGCTTATTATATTGCGACAAGGGTTTTTCCTTATCTCCCTTGGGATCATTATCAGTATCATTATTACAACTGAAAAGGAGCATTGAGCCTACAAGGGTCAGGGCAGTTCCAAAAAAGAGTCTGACTGTTTTCATTACTGTTTCATATTAATGTTAGGAGATTATCGTAAAAGAAAAGATGAGTATCAGGTCGGGTGTGTCAGAGGGATGGTGGTTCGGAGAGCCAGTCGTCGGAGTGCCCGGTTCCATTCTTATGGAGAACGTTGAGATAGTCTGACACTTTCTTTGCCGTTTCTTCCGGCGTACCTGATATTTTGTCGTTGGAAAGAGGGGAGATATAGGAAGATGCATTAGCTTTTGCCTCAGGTATTTGTGGTATAGAATAACCGCCCCTTGCTTCTGAATGGGCAGATTTCTCCGTGGAATTACCTTGTGGCTCCTCTGTGGAGTTATTGCGCTTGGGTACGAAGGTAGTGGGGTGTGACTGACCTGAGGAGGGACGTTGCTGACCGGAGGAGTTGGGGCGCGCGGAGTAGCCGTTTGGACGCAATTTGGGTGGAGGCGTCTGAAAGCGGCGGGGTGTGGCCATGTTGATGGGCTCGATAAGTTCGGTGTCATCGGCTACGGCAAGACGTTTGCGCGCATCTCCAAGCCGTGCCTCAAGTTCATTGATACGTTTCTCGTATCCTCTTTTAAGGGCTTCTACCTTCGAAAGTTCCTTTTCAAACTCCGCCAGTTTCTCGTCTACGCTTTTTTGCTCGGCAAGGGCATCAAGAGCCTTTGTCAGCTTCAACCGTGTCTCCTCAAGCTCACGGTGCTCATCCGCAAGATGTTTGTCGGTCTCAGTTAGGCGGCGTGACAGTTCAGCCACCTTGAATGTCTGTATGGAGGTCTCCTTGCTCTGGCGCTCAAGCAGCGCGAGAGTCTCATCAAGCCGGTTCTGGAGATCATTTTCCACGTTGTCGGCTTCCTCTATACGGCGCCGGGCCTTATGCGGATGGAGCCATACGCGCCAGGCAGTCCAGTTCAGACAGTATCCTCCGGCCATTATTCATCCGCTGCGAGAGGCATAGGATCACTGTCCTCCTGAGATGTACTATCTTTGGGAGATTCCGGTTTCACCACTATACCTGCCCCTTTGCGGCCGTTGATGGCAATGGTAAGAGGTTCAGGGAATTCCACTATTCTTACGGCATCTGATTCGTAGACAGACGGCATTGAGTCAAGATACTCGGAATCAAAGAGTCCCTGACCGTGAACGGGATCAACTGTGAAGTATCCTACACCGAAAGAGGTGAGATTCTGGAAGAAGTGGGTGCCTTGCGAGGGTTCGATATGATAGCCCGGAAGAGCTGACTCCACGATGAGACGCGCTCCGGCAATCTGAGGCCACCGCACGGGAATGCCGAGAGCGGAGTCTGACGAGCCCCAGCGTCCGGGACCGATAAGGATATATGGTTCCGATTCCTCAGTGAGCTTACGGTTGATCTGTTCGATCTCTCGCGCCACTTCCGGATTGCGGGTGCTGTCGAAAGTCTTCGGTTTCACGTAAACCACCGTGCGGACGCCGTCCATGAGTCCGTGGCCGAGGGCAGTCTCGGAACGCAGGAGAAGCCGTGAATCCTCCACTTCCATTACTGAATCGTCAAGCATCTCTTTCTTGTCGACGATGGGTCGGATCTGGAGCCAGTAAAGCATACCTTTCTTTTCAGACGATGTGGCATCGGGGCGTACCAGTCCGGCAAACTCGATCTCCACCGGACGACCCATAGCGTATTGGCCTGTAGTGAGCATGAAATCAAGGCACGATGCCAAGGGATATACTTTCTGACGCAGTATGTTGGCAAAAGTCACAAGTTTACGACCGGGCCCGAAGCCTGAATCGCGTATCATGCGGTCGTTGAAATCGAACGTAGACACAAGATATTTCAAGGCACCGGTCTTGAACGCATCGGCTACGGGGAGCTTCACGATGTTGAAGCCGTCGTCTGTCTTGAAATCCTCGCTCTTCGGCGGTATGTCGGGAAGGGCATAGAGTATTCGCTGCGTGTCGCGGAGAGCGAGTTCTACGGTAGAGGTCTGGAGCACATGCTCAGGATGACGAGGCGAGAAACGGAGAGCCATACCGCCATCGACAATATATTTGCCGAGACCTGCGGCCACCTCTGCGACGCCATCTTCCGCCACCTCATTGTTGAGCGGATAATAGTTGATCGAACGTCCAACTCCCGAGAAACTCGGATAGTAGTATCCCTGATGATCCTCACCTACAACCTCCTGAAGGATAATGGCCATCTTCTCCTGATCGATCACGTTGCTCGTGGCGTTCATGTAAGCTTTGGAATCGGCAAAGAACACAGATGCATACACGCTCTTCACGGCATCGCAGAGCATACGCAGCATCACATCCACATCCTTGAGATGCGGAATCATATACGTGGAGTAAATGCCGGCGAATGGCTGATAGTGGGAGTCTTCCAGCAGAGAGGAACTTCTCACTGCCAGAGGCTTGTCGATCACGTCGAAGAGAGCTATGAAATTATCGATCAGCGATTCCGGCAGACGGGCCGCAAGGAAACACTTCAGGATCTCCTCGTCCGGACGGTCAGACAAAGCCACCGGGTAGAGGGAATTGTTTTCCATGAACTGATCGAATATGTCGGTGCAGAGCACTACAGTGCGCGGGATGGTGATCTGCACTCCCTCAAAGTCGTCGCACACGGGGTTGCGCTTGATGATCTGGTCGATAAACGCAAGGCCACGTCCCTTGCCTCCCAGCGAACCTTCGCCTATACGGGCGAAGTTGCTGTAGTGGTCGAAACGGTCTTTCTTGAAGATCGCCACGACGCCGCGGTTTTTCATACGGCGATATTTCACGATACACTCGAAGATGAGTTTCCTGACGTTGGGAATCTCCTCAAGGCTCGTGGTGTGATGATTCTTCACCACATCGGCTATCGGGAAGAGGGCGCGTGAATAGAGCCAGCGCGACACGTCGTAGCTGCTGCAATGATAGAAGAGCGATTCAGCCGGAATATTGTAGATGTTATTCTGGAGCGCCTTCAGATCCTGAATACGCATTATCTCCATGCCTGTGGAGGGATCCTTCACGACGAAATCACCGAAACCGAAATGCTTTTCAACGGCATCGCGCAGCTCCTGGGGGAGGGTCTTCGAATTTTTGTCGAGGAATACGAAACCTGCTTCCTGCACACGGCGCCTGTTGTCATCCTCCTGGCTCTCGATGATGATTGGCATGAAGGGATTGCGCTTGCGCACCATGTGGGCGAACTTCAGGCCGGCATCGGGATCCTTCTTGCCATCCTTGGGGAAACGCACGTCGGAGATGATGCCGAGCATATTGTCGCCATATTTATCGAAGAGCTGCTGAGCCTCCTCATAGTCGCGTGCGAAGAGCACTTTCGGGCGTCCTCTCATGCGGAGCATGGCCTCATGCTCGTTGAGCGCCTCAGTGGAGAAGACCATACTCTGCTGAAGCAGATATTTGAAGAGGTGGGGCAGGATGGAGGAATAGAAACGTATGGAGTCTTCAATAAGCAAGACCGCCTGAACGCCCACATCGCAGATGTCGTTGTCGGCGTTCATACGGTCTTCTATAAGTTTGATTATCGCAAGGATAAGGTCGACGTTTCCGAGCCATGAGAACACGTAGTCTACTCCCGCGAGATCCTCGTTGGCTATGCGGCGGCGCACCTCTTTCGAGAACGGGGTGAGCACCACGAAAGGTATGTCGGGATATAGCTCGTCGATCTTGCGGGCCTCACGGAAGGTCTCGCTGACGTCGACGCCCGGCATGGCGATGATCAGGTCGAAATTCTTCTCTTCCAGTTCTCTGTAGGCCTCCTTATAGTTGGCAGCTTTCACAAAGCGCGGAGGTGAGGAGAGGTTGAGAGATACATACTCGAAGTATATCTGCTCTTCCACACGTCCGTCTTCCTCCATCATGAAAGCGTCGTAGGGGGTGGCTATGAGGAGCACGTTGAAAATGCGCTTCTGCATTAGCCTCTGGAAGGCCGTGTCTTTGAGATAGAGAGTAGAAAGAAGAGAGTCGTTTACGTTGGTCATCGTCGGGGAGTATAGTTTGTAAGGGCCGGAAGGCTATCAGCCTTTGCTGGCGTTTTCAGTGAGGAAGGCATCGAGGGCGGCGGTCATCGAAGGGGTCTTCGGAGTGGGAGCCTCGATGTCAAGACGTAGTCCGGCGTCTTTCACGGCCTGTGCTGTGGCAGGGCCGAAAGTGCCTATGGCTACGGGCTGGTTGCCATCTTTACCGAAATCGGGGAAATTCTTCATGAGCGAATCGATTCCGGCAGGGCTGAAGAAAAGGAGCATGTCGTAGTCAAACGGCTCGCCTTCCTGGAAGTCGTTGCTCACCGTGCGGTACATCATGGCCGGAGTGAAGTCGATTTTTGCATCCTCAAGAGGCTTGAGACTATCGGCCTGCACATCGCTTACGGGGAGAAGGAATTTCTCTTTATGATTTTTCTGAATGGCTGCTAAAAGCTGTGGGTCGGAGAGTTTGCCGGTCTGTCCGAACGAGATCTTGCGCTTGCGGTAGACAATATATTTCTGCAGATAGAGAGCGATTGCCTCGGTAGTGCAGAAATACCGCATCGTGTCGGGCACGTTTACTCTCATCTCTTCGCAAAGACGGAAAAAGTGGTCGACTGCGGTGCGCGCGGTGAATATAATTGCAGTATATTCTGCCAGATTGATTTTCGACTGACGGAACTCACGGGCTGAGAGTCCCTCCACCTTGATGAACGGTCGGAAAACAATTTCCACGTTGTGTCGCTCGGCTATGTCGTAATAGGGCGACTTGTCGGAGGCTGGCTTCGGCTGAGAAACCAATATCTTTTTTATCTTCATCGTCATTTCTAAGAGGCCCGACGCGGGTGTACTTGGTCAGCTTTTTCGGTAATTGTCTTCTGCTTTATCCTACAGCAAACTGCACAGCAGGCTCGCGGCCCAATAGGTAAGAATCAACGGAACTATTTCCAGACTGCAAAGGTAGTACAAAAAAAGCACCCATGACGAAAATTGGGTGAAAAAAATCCTAAAACCCTTCCAAATAAATACAATCTTGCCTAACAGGAGGCTCCCCAAGGCTCCCCAGAGCAGATATTCCGACCATTGCGGATAATAGAGCAGCATAAGGGCGAGAGGGAAGAAAATCACGCTCAGAAGTCCCTGACTTGCCAAAAATCCTTTCAGCCACATCCGTGCGTGGACCACGTCGGAGAAGACTGATCCGACCGTGAAATAGGCCAGTGCCATCATGCAGGTGTAAAGAATCATTATGCCCATGCATATGGCCGTGCAGAGGGCCGGATGTGTGGATAGTGCCTGTATGCCGTAGCTTGCTTCAGGTGCTGTAGGCATCGTATAGGCAAGAAGAGCACAGAGCACCATGCCGGCCGAGCAGCTCCAGAGCAGATTGAGAAGAACTATAAACGACGTCTCGCGCACAGTCTCGTCGAAGACATTGCTGCGCACCCTCACCTCCACAAGATTGCGGAGCAGGGCGGCTATATATTTACTGTTATTGCGGAAACGCAGTCCGATGATGCAGAATAGAAGGAAAAGCCCTGCAAGTATGCATGACATACCGAAACTGTCGGATTCCTTGCGCGGAACTTCCGGAGGCACCGGAGCCTCCAGGAGCACTCCGTAGTTTTTCGGCCTTGCAGAGAGACTGTCGGCAGCCGCGGTGGAGTCGTTTGCGGTATAGGGAATCACTGTCGACTGCTGTATCGTGGACGGTTTAATAGCCGGTGTCATTACCGGGTTAATAGCCGATACCGTAGGCGGTTCAGCTATGCTGTCGGGCATAACGTTGTGGTGGCCTACGCTCGTAGTCGGTATGCTGTCGGTCATAACCAACCCTCCTCCTTATACCATTTCACGGCTTTCTCCACCCCCTCCTTTAGGCTGACCTGCGGAGAGAAACCGAAGGCTTCCTTGGCCTTGCTGACGTCTACCGACCAGTTGCGCTGACGGAGGATATGGAATTTGTCGCGGTTGAGTGTAGAGGGTTTCATACGCATCACCCCCCATTTCTCGGCTATTGCCGACACCACCTTCACTCCCCATATCGGAACAGCCACGGCAATCACATGCTTCCGTCCTACAGCCTTGGCAGCAATTTCGCGGAATTCTTTCTGAGTATAGGTGCGAGGCTCGGCAATATTATAGGTCTCGCCAACGGGAGCTTTCTCAAGAGCGTCATACACGGCACGTGCCAGATCCTCAACGTAGATGAAGCTGAGAATCTGCGGTTTGTAGCCTACCGAGAAATCAAAACCCTTACGGATAGCTTCAAACATCAGGAAATAATCTTTGTCGCGTGGCCCGTAGATGCCGGTAGCCCTGAATACTATGTAGGGTATACCGCTCATGGCCAGATACATCTCGGCCTTCAATTTCGAGGCTCCGTAGCGTGTGTCGGGATTCGGAATCATGGTTTCCGTAAAAGGTGTGCCACCCTTTTCGTCACCGGGCCCGAGTGCTGACAGCGAACTCATGTAGAGTAATTTCTCCGGCACTTTCCCGGCTTCCTTGAGAGCTTCGGTGAAATAGCGGAGGTAATCGCAGTTTATCTTGGAGAAATCGGAGAAACTCAGGCATTTGGTGGCTCCCAAGTTATAGACTATCCAATCCCATTTCTCTCCTTCAGGGAGGGCAGCCTCAAGACTGCCGCGGAGGGAGGCAGGATTATCGAAATCAAGCTCCAGGAATTTGATGGCCGGGTCGGAGAGATACTTGCGCGAAGTGGAGGCTCTCAGTCCTGCCCACACCTCATAGCCGCGGCGAATACCTTCCGCCACGAGAAATCCTCCGGCAAATCCCCCGGCTCCCACTACAAGCACTCTCTTCATATCCTTATCTTGATCTTGCGTTAATTCGTATTGTTAAGACTGATCCCGCGCTCCGTAATCAGAGTATAGGTAAGTACGGCCGGGTTATGGTTGCTCCGTAAAATCCGGTATGGTGTCGAAGGTATAGCCTTGGCTTTTCAGCCATTCGAGAGATTCCGGAAGAGCGGTCATGAGCTTTGGAAAACTCTTGATGGAATCGTGGAAGACTATGATCGAGCCATCTCGTGAGTAGCGCTTCACATTCTCCACCACTCTTTGGGCATCGGCTTTCCTGCTGTAGTCGCGAGTGACAAGATCATACATCACGATCCTGTAATGCTTCTTCAGAGCCCAGAGCTGGCGTGGTCTCAGCCACCCGTGGGGGGGACGGAAAAGGCATGAACCTGTCAGGTCTGCTCCTTCAGCCGCATCACGCATGTAGCGGAGCGTAGTGGCGCTGGCGCCTTGGATGTGATGAAGAGTATGGTTGCCCACCGCATGGCCACGTCGGCGCACCTCCTCCAGAAGCTGGGGGTTGCGCTGCACGTTCTGGCCCACCATAAAGAAAGTGGCTTTTACTCCGTAGCGGTCGAGCACATCCAAAACCCACGGCGTTACCTCCGGGATAGGGCCGTCGTCGAAAGTGATGAACACCCTTTTCCGGTCCTTTTCCTCAGATGGGATTCGGAATACGGCTCCCGGGAAAAGGCAACGAAACCAGCGTGGCGGCGATTCAATGAGGCTTACGAGTTCCATCACATATTGAATTCCGGATGATTCCGGATATATGCCTCGTTGAGTCTGCGCGAGCGTGCACGGTCGAGATTGTTGAAGTTGGGATACTTCTTCAGTCTCTCCTCGGATCCCCCTACACTGAAATAATACTCAAGAGCCTGATGAAGCACAGAGTCGATCATTCTCTCCTCCTGCGAGCTGTTGGCGTATTCCTCAGGTGAACGTGAGGCAAGTTCATTGGCGATCTCGCAATACTTTGCAATCTCCTCCTCGTAGCCGGCAAGGGTGGTCTCATCGATTTCTCCCGGAGTGGCATCCACGTAGTCGCTCGATGCCTGGGAGCGGCCCATCAGGGCTTCATAATTGCGCTTGAGCTCATCCAGAGTCATGCCGTATTTTTTCACCAGCTCCTCTACCTTGGCCCGTTTGCCTCCGAATTGCTCATAGAGTTCCACAAAACGGTAGAACTGATAGGGGGCATAACGGGTCTCTCGTGTGAGCGAGGGGCTTCCGAAGCTCATGGCCATGGCGCGATTGTAGGCCAGATAAGGAGCGTAACGGTCCATGAGGTTCCAGATTATCTGAAGACCTTTATCGGTGAGTTTCTGATAGTTGAGACGCTTCTCCTGACCCAGCTCACAGTAGATCTGGCCGAGTGTCGCGCCGATGCTCATGTCGTATGGATCGGTGGCCTCGGTGAGATTGCTGTCGAGGAGATTTACCACGTTCAATGCCTTCTTATAATCCTCCATGGCCTGGGCCTTGTCGGGATTTGTGTCGCCTTCATACACAAGCTCTGAGGCTACGTCGAGCATTGAGGAGCGAGTGGTGAGGAGCATTCGTCGTGCTGTCTCGTCGAAGTAGGGCACTTTGCCATCTTTGGCGTCGGCACCACCCCATTTGTAGTTGGTCACCACATCGTATGCACGGTCAGTGCGGGCTGCCATGCCCTCCTGCACTGTCGGCACAAGCTGGTGGGCCATGCCGGTGGTGCGCAGATAAGGAGTGAGGCCAAGGTGGTATTCGCCGCCTACGGTTGTCACCCAATAGATGGGTCGCTTCCAGCCGTTGGCTGCATTTGTAGCCACGATGTCGAGCATCAGGATCTCGCCGAGGCTCAGATAGCCCTTGTTGCGGTAAGACTCCGTGTCGCGCAGGTTCACGTAGATATAGTCTACGATGTTTGCCGTATCTTTCGGGCTGACGAGTCCGTTTCTGATAGCGGCCTCTTTGTCTACAGGGATGCTGATGACAGAGCTTGGCATCGTGGGATATCCGTTCTCGGCACGGTCAGCACCGGCATATACCTTCTTGAGGCTCGTGAGAAGATCGGCAGGGGCGGTCTCGCGTCCGAGGATTGTGACGTCAGCTTTGCCATAAGCATAATCTGCCGGAGTAGCTGTGAAGTCTACGGGTGCGGAGCAATAAGCCTGGCTTCTCATCTGGTTGGCATACCAGTCGGAGT
>CAZUNU010000113.1:0-9762 GCA_964622105.1 uncultured Sangeribacter sp.
CGGCTCTTGATGATTATGAGCCCACAAAAGCTGCACGTGCAATCGAGGAGTTTGTAAATGACAATCTCAGCAACTGGTATGTGAGACTCAACCGTAAGCGTTTCTGGGCCGGAGAAATGGATACTGATAAACTTTCAGCTTATCAGACTCTTTACACTTGCCTTAAGACTGTGGCATTGCTCATGGCTCCTTTCGCACCTTTCTATTCAGATCATCTATATACCGACCTTGTCGAGCCTTCTCTTGCAGAAGGTGCTTATGCATCTGTTCATACTGCAGATTTTCCTGTTTCTGATTCCGCTTTGGTTGACACTGACCTTGAGGAACGTATGAAACTCGCGCAAACAATCACATCCAATGTGCTTGCTCTTCGCAGGAAAGTCAACCTGAAGGTAAGACAGCCACTGCAGACTCTCTTGATACCCGTCACCGACAGTCATCAGCGTCATGCAGTAGAGGCGCTTGAATCACTTATCAAGGCGGAGCTGAATATCAAGGATCTTAAGATAGTAGATAATGAAGAAAGTGGTCTTGTCAAAAGGGTGAAAGCTGATTTCAAGAAATTAGGTCCCAAATATGGCAAGATCATGAAGCAGCTCGGTGCTTCTATTTCAGGCATGAGTCAGAAAGATATCGCTCAGTTGGAAAAGAACGGAGAATTTGTTTTCACAGCTCTTCCGGGCGAACCTGTAGTCACTCTTGAGGATGTAGAGATAATTCCTGAGGATGTACCGGGTTGGCTTGTAGCTAATGACGGCAACGTAACCGTGGCGCTCGACGTAACTCTTACTCCGGAACTCATTAATGAAGGAATGGCAAGAGAGCTGATCAATCGTATTCAGAACATCAGAAAAGGTTATGATTTCGAGATTACTGACAAGGTGGATGTTGAGCTTACCGATCTTCCTGAGATTCGTGCTGCAGTAGAGGCTTTTGGTGAATATATCGGCAGCCAGGTGCTTGCAGATTCAATCACTCTTGTGAAGGAAACGAGCGGTGATGATTTCAAGGATCTTGAGATTGACGGGATCAATGCCCATGCAAAAGTAACAAGGAAGTAATGGCTTCGATGAATAGTGAAGACTATGTACCCTCAACAATATCCGACAAAAGAATTATTGACAGGCGGATTTGGACGGTTGTTTCTCTAAGCATTCTCATTGTTCTGATAGACCAGATAGTCAAGATTTACGTGAAGACACATTTCTATCTTGGTGAGGCTTATCAGATAGCTGAGTGGTGGCAGATCAAATTCATCGAAAATAATGGTATGGCATTTGGTCTTGAATTGTGGAACAAACTTGTGTTGAGTCTCGGCCGTATTGTTGCTGTGATATTGTTCATCTGGTTCATAGTGAAGATCAAGGCAGTAGATGGTTTGAAAATGGGTTTTTATGTGGCAGTGGCTATGATTATAGCCGGAGCTGCAGGGAATATCTTCGATTGTGTATTTTACGGCGAGATATTCAACAATCCTATGCCCCCTGAAATTGCAACGATGTTTCCGGCCGGAGGAGGCTACGCAGGATGGTTTGAAGGAAAGGTAGTCGACATGCTTTACTTTCCACTTTTCAGTTTCAACTGGCCTGAATGGGTGCCTGTAATAGGTGGGAGCACTTACGAGTTCTTTCAGTATATATTCAACATAGCTGATGCCTCAATATGTATTGGCGTGGCATTACTAATTTTCTTCTATTCCAACGATGCCTCAAGAGCGTTCCAGTATCTTGGCGCTGATCGAAAGAATAAGAAGAGCCCGGAAGAGAAATGAACAAAAAAGGTATAAACCATATTTCAGCAATAGCCGGAGGGATTTTGATTCTCTCCGGCTTGCTTGCTTCCGGATGCAACAAACGGAAAGAGGTTCTGAATGAGAAGGAGATGGTAGATCTGATAACAGACCTGAAACTGGCTGAGGCTTATACAAACAGTCAGATGGGAGGGCCACATCACGCCGAAAACAGGGAGGAACTCGCCAATTCGATTCTTGCTGAACACAAAGTGACGAGAGAGCAATTGGACAGTACGTTGGGATGGTATGGAAAGAATCTCGACAAGTATGCGGAGCTTTACGAGAAAGTTGACAAGAAGCTTCTCGCAAAGCGCAAGCGACTGATGAAGGATACTGAAAAGAATGTAGCTCAGGAAGATGGCAATAATCTCTGGCCTTTAGCCAAGAATGGTGTGATATCAAGCTTGGGCACAAATGATGGTTTGATTCTTTCACTCATAGAGCCTGAATTGTCTGTTGGAGACCGTCTTGAGTGGACCATGCATATAAAGGAGTCGGCCGAGCCCTTGACCGGTGTGTTAGGTGTTGAATATGCAGACGGTACCTCAGAAGCAGTGACTTCGAATTTCAACAATCGCCAACACTTGGAGCTGTCATTACAGACTGATACATCAAAGAGCGTTTCACGCATCTATGGCACCATGAGAAGGAAAAACATGGAAATTCAGCCTTTGTTCATTGACAGCATAATGTTGCATAAGATCCCGTACGACAGCATTGAATATAATAAGTACCGATCTCAGAAAAAGTATGGTTATCCGGTAAGGATTACGCAAGAAGACCGTAGACAGAAACATATTGCGGATTCCCTAAGGCAAGATTCAATAAAGCAAGCCTCAAAGATAAGGAGGGATTCACTTAATCGAGTTTCGCAACAAACGGTTCTTCCTA
The DNA here is from genome assembly GCA_964622105.1 of uncultured Sangeribacter sp. Lineage (GTDB taxonomy): Bacteria > Bacteroidota > Bacteroidia > Bacteroidales > Muribaculaceae > Lepagella. Next base: position 2,684 of record CAZUNU010000113.1, read on the forward strand.
AAGATACGAAGCCAACTGCACCAAACAAGCCGTCAAAACCCATTCGGCCTGGTAAAAGTTCTTCATCCGTCAGGTAATGTGGTTCTTCCAATTGCATTATTATTGGTATAAGAGCACTCAAAATTAGTGTTTATAATTATGAAAGGAGAGGAATTAAAGACCCGAGATCTTATATCTGAAGATAACAAGACTAAAGTAATTAAGTATCTCGTCAGGAATCTTGAGATAATGACAGGGGAGGATTGTAAAAGATTCTCCCTTCATTATGTAGAGTTAAAGGATGGTCGTTTGTCTTTTCGGCCATTTGATAAGGAGCGAGCAGGTTATGAATATAAAGAGTATATAAGTATTGTCGGAGAATCATCCGGTTATTATGACATCCGTTCTTGAATGGACAAGTTTCGCTCATGGTTTGAATTTCAATCAGTAAGGAATGGTTTTTAAAAGCTCTGGAAAAATTATTTGATAACTTTCGGTTTAAGATTGTGAAAATAATGAAATTTTATTAATTTTGCAATCCGTTATGACACACGGATTCGACAACGATAAGTATCTTAAGATACAGTCCGAACATATTCAGGAGCGTATCGCCCAGTTCGGCAACAAGCTTTATCTTGAGTTAGGAGGCAAGCTGTTTGATGATCATCATGCAAGCAGGGTCCTCCCCGGATTTCAACCGGATAGTAAACTGAGGATGTTGCAGAAACTCAAGGATCAGGCAGAGATAGTGATAGTTATTAGTGCGGTTGACATCGAGAAAAACAAAGTTCGCGGGGACCTCGGCATCACCTATGATATGGACGTTTTGCGACTTCGCAATGAGTTCCAGAAATTAGGTTTCTTGGTGAGCTCTGTATGTGTCACCCATTACAATGGTCAGATCAGTGCTGATGCCTTCAGAAAGAAGCTTGAGAGAATGGGAGTGACAGTTTACTATCATTACCTGATAGAGGGCTATCCATCAAATGTTGAATTGATTGCTTCTGACGAGGGTTTTGGCCACAACGATTACATTGAAACCACCAGACCACTGGTCATCGTTACGGCTCCCGGTCCCGGCAGCGGAAAAATGGCCGTCTGTCTTAGCCAGCTTTACAATGAGAATAAACGTGGAGTAGAGGCCGGATATGCAAAATTCGAGACTTTCCCCGTATGGAGTCTTCCATTGAAACATCCGGTAAACATTGCTTATGAAGCTGCTACAGCCGACCTCAATGATGTCAATATGATTGACCCGTTCCATCTGGAGGCTTATGGCAAAACAGCCATCAACTATAACAGGGACATTGACATTTTCCCGGTACTCAACGCACTATTTGAAGGAATATATGGCGAGAATCCATATAAGTCGCCCACAGACATGGGTGTAAACATGGTAGGGTTCTGTATTTCCAACGATGAAGTATGCTGCACAGCATCAAAGAATGAGATTATACGTCGCTTCTTTACAGCGCTTAACAATATGGCGCAAGGAGAAGGAAATGATGCGGAAGTAAACAAGATAGCTTTACTTCTCAAGCAGGCTAAAATAGGACTTTCATATAGGAAATGTATCCAGGCTGCAAGAGAAAGGGCAGAGAAGAGTGGTAAACCTTGCTCTGCAATTGAGTTGGCAGATGGCACAATCATAACTGCAGAGACCAGTGAACTTCTTGGTCCAAGCTCGGCTATTATTCTGAATGCAATCAAACATCTCGCCGGCATAGATCATGATATCAAGTTGATTCCTCAGGAGATGATTGAACCCATTCAGCATACGAAGTTGACGTATCTCAGCGGTCACAATCCCAGACTCCATTCAGATGAAGTGTTGGTGGCTCTTTCTGTACTCAGCACGACTGATGAGAAGTGCAAACGCGCGCTCGAACAATTGCCGGAATTGAGAGGTTGCCAGATGCACAGCACGGTGATGCTTGGAGAGGTAGACAGGAAAATCTTCAGTAAGCTTGGGGTTGGCCTTACATGTGATCCTACCAAAAAAATGTAATTTATCTTCCGATCACGTCCTTTTATGGCAAATAATAAAGAAGACAGATGTTAACATTCGACATCTGTCTTTTTTTTTCAAGAAAAATCGAAAAATATTATAGCCATTTAAAAAAATTAAATTAAATTTGCATCCCGGACAAACAATATTTATCCGTGGAAACAAAATACATATTCGTAACCGGTGGCGTAGTTTCATCCCTGGGTAAAGGGATAATTTCCTCTTCACTCGCCCGTCTGCTTCTTTCAAGAGGATATAGTGTAACAATCCAAAAATTCGATCCCTACATCAACATTGATTCAGGAACTTTGAATCCCTATGTACATGGCGAATGTTATGTGACTGTCGACGGTCATGAGGCTGATCTTGATTTGGGTCATTACGAAAGATTTACTGATATTCACACTACAAAAGGCAACAATCTTACTGCCGGACGAATTTATCAGGCAGTGATTGATAAAGAAAGGCGAGGAGATTACCTTGGCAAAACTATACAGATCATTCCCCACATAACAGATGAAATTAAGCGCAACATCAAGAGTTTAGGGGCAAAAGGCAAATATGATTTTGTTATTACAGAAATAGGTGGTACGGTAGGTGACATAGAATCGACTCCATTTCTTGAGGCCGTGAGACAGCTGAAATGGGAATTAGGCAAAGATGCCTTAAGTCTTCATCTAACCTATGTGCCATATCTCAAAGCAGCTAAAGAGCTTAAGACTAAACCAACTCAACATTCAGTCAAACAACTGCAAGCCATAGGTATACAGCCTGATATCTTAGTACTTAGAACGGAGAAGGACATTCCACTGTCAATGCGTAGAAAAGTGGCTTTGTTCTGTAATGTAGCCCCTGAAGCTGTAATTCAGAGTCTTGATGCAAGTTCTATCTATAAAGTTCCTCTTCTTATGCACGAACAGCATCTTGATGACCTTGTATTAAAGCTGACTTCAACGGAAAGTAAAGGAAAGGCTGATCATACAGCTTGGAATGATTTCCTGCGGATGCTTGATTCTGCAACGAAGGAGGTAAAAATTGGCTTGGTTGGAAAGTATGTAGAGCTTCAGGATGCCTACAAATCCATCAATGAATCCCTGATGCAGGCTGCCACTTATTGTCATCATAAACTTGATCTTGTCTATATACATTCGGAAAAATTGAATGAAGAGAATGTTGACGACAAACTGTCCGGTCTTGACGGAATTATAATTGCCCCAGGTTTTGGACAGAGGGGTATAGAAGGAAAGTTTGTTGCCATCAAATGGTGCAGGGAGAACGATATCCCGACTTTCGGAATTTGCCTTGGCATGCAATGTATGGTGATTGAGTTTGCAAGAAATGTGTTAGGATTAACCGATGCGAATTCAACAGAGATGGACACACATACACCCTATAATGTGATAGACCTTATGGAGGAGCAGAAGAGTGTCTCCAATATGGGAGGCACGATGCGACTCGGTGCATATGAATGTAAGCTGAAACCGGAATCAACCGTAGCAGCGGCATATGGTAAGGAAAAGATCAGCGAAAGACACAGACACAGATTCGAGTTTAACAATGAGTATCGCGACAGATTTGAAGAAGCGGGAATGAAGTGTGTGGGAGAAAATCCAGAAACCGGTCTCGTAGAAGTAGTGGAGATTCCCTCATTGACTTGGTTTGTCGGCACCCAGTATCATCCCGAATATCAGTCAACGGTGCTTCACCCAAATCCGTTGTTTATCTCTTTTATCAAGGCTGCAATAGCGAGAAAAGAGGCTCATGACATCAATTCAAATAATTAATCTCCTCAATTTAGAAGTATGGAATTGATTAAGCACGAATGTGGTGTAGCTATGATCAGGCTTCTGAAGCCTTTGAGTTACTATAAAGAGAAATATGGCTCAGAGCTTTATGGTCTTGAAAAGTTATATCTTATAATGGAAAAGGAACATAACCGAGGACAGGAAGCCGCAGGTATCGGTTGTGTGAAAATGGACGTAACTCCCGGAAATGAGTACATTTTCCGTGAACGGGCCCTGGGTACAGGAGCTATTACAGAGATATTTGCTTCAGCCCACCGTCAGATTTCTGAATTCTTGTCTGAAGGAGGAGCTATGAAAGATGCTCCATTTGTAGGGGAGGTCTATATGGGGCATCTCAGATACAGCACTACAGGAAGATCAGGCATAAATTACGTCCATCCCTTTATGCGAAGGAATAATTGGAGTTCAAGGAATATGCTGCTATGCGGTAATTTCAACATGACCAATGTGGAAGAGATATTCAACTCCATCACCGCTAAAGGACAACATCCACGAATTTATGCAGATACCTTTATCTTGCTTGAGCAACTCGGTCATGCGCTCGATAGAGAAAACGAGCGTTTATACTCCGTCCATAAGGAAAAAGGATTGAAAGGGCTTGATCTGTCAGCAGCTATAGCAAGAGATCTGAATGTGTCCAACATGCTCAAAAGCTGTTCTCCATTATGGGATGGGGGATATGTTATTTGTGGTATTGTCGGTAACGGTGATATGTGGGTAATGCGTGATCCTAATGGCATCCGTCCGGCATATTATTATAAGGATGATGAAATAGTAGTGGTTGCAAGCGAAAGACCGGTTATACAGACAGCTTTCAATCTCGCTGTAGAAGATGTGAAAGAGCTGATGCCGGGAGAAGCCCTGGTGACAGATAGGGACGGGAGTGTACGTCTTGAAAATATTCTTCCTGCAGGAGATAATGCACGATGTAGTTTTGAGCGTATATACTTTTCCCGCGGTTCTGACTGTGATATATATAAAGAACGTAAGGAATTGGGTAAGGAGCTTGTAAACCAGGTTTTGAAAGCTGTGAATTATGATCTTGATAAGAGCGTCTTTTCCTTTATACCCAATACCGCGGAAGTAGCATTTTATGGAATGATACAGGGACTTGAGGAATATCTTATCAAGAATAAAATTGATGAGATACAATCACTGTCTGCTACAGGAAACTTGACCGATGATAATATTGCCAATGTATTGCGCCGCAGGGTAAGAAGAGAGAAGGTTGCGATCAAAGACATTAAACTGCGCACTTTTATAGCGGAGAGTTCTACAAGAAATGATCTGGCCACTCATGTGTATGATATAACTTACGGTTCAGTGCGCCCCGGAGATAATCTTGTGGTAATTGATGACAGCATCGTGCGGGGCACGACATTGCGTCAGTCCATACTTCGTATTCTCGACCGCCTTCATCCTGGAAAAATTGTGGTGGTTTCAAGCTCTCCACAGGTAAGATATCCTGATTGCTATGGCATCGACATGTCGCGCATGGGTGAATTCATAGCATTTAAGGCAGCTATGGCACTGCTAAGGGAAAGAGGTCTGGGATATATTATTGATACGGTATATGAGAAATGTAAAAATTGCCCGAATCTACCTGATAGTGAAATAGAGAATTTTGTGAAAGGAATTTACGAACCTTTTACAGATAAGGAGATATCAGTCAAGATTGCTCAGCTCTTGAAGTCAAAGGATGTAAATGCGGAAGTAGAGATTGTATATCAAACGGTTGAGAATCTACATAAAGCAATTCCTAATCATCCTGGAGACTGGTATTTCACCGGTAACTACCCAACACCGGGAGGAACACGCCTTGTGAACAGAGCTTTCGTTAATTATTATGAAGGCAGAACTTCAGCAAGAGATTGATGATTGATAAAAATTAAGAAGACAGGCAAGTCTTATTAACAAGATTTGCCTGTCTTTATTTTATATCAAATAACTGTATAAGAAAAAATTGTTATTTTGAATATTTGTCAAAAAATTCAACCATAGCTTTGAAGGTGGTTGGATTGAAAGTAACAGGTCCATGTTGACCATTTTCTACAGCTATCAATTTTTCTAATTTTCCTGCTTTGGCAAGTTCATCAGAAAAATATACGCTCTGACAATAGGGAACGACGTTATCAGTTGTTCCGTGAATTACCAGGAAAGGTGTGCCGGAGCCTTCCGAAACATATGATATCGGACTAACCAATTCAACCATGTCAAGGTTATCAGCCGGAGCGCTACCAATCAGAGCCGCTTCCGGCGATTTTGCATCCTTCACTGTAGAGCAATTTTCCATACGCGACATATCAACCGGACCGAACCAATCAACTACAGCATCAACGTCGCTGGAATAATTGAGATTTCCTCCAACGTTACCCTCAATATCGATTGTTGTCTGGCCAACTGTGTGGGATTTGATTCCATTTGTGACACCCGCCATAGAAGAGAGATGGCCTCCTGAAGAATAACCGGTGATTCCTACAAATGTAGTATCTATTCCCAACTTTTCAGCATTTGCTTTGAGGTATCTGATTGCTCCCTTCACGTCATTTATCTGGGCAGGAAATTTTGCGTCACCGCTTGATCTATGGTTGATAGAAGCCACAGCGTAACCCGCATCTGTCAAGGCCTTTCCTACTGACATATAACCGGGCACTTTAAGATTATTGCCAAACCAGGCGCTGCCGTAAATCACAATAATGAGTTTATGTTTTGCTTTACCGTCTTCCGGAATATAGAGATCGAGATTATGATATTCCTTACCATCCGCTCCATAATTTAGATCTTTGAAAGTAGGGGTGGGAGGGACAGGCATGTTTTCAGGAATCTGGGCGTGCATTATGCAAGTGCTAAACGCCGCAACCAATGCAACTAATATTTTTTTCATGGCGTAGAGATATTATGATAGGTAATCTGAATTTGTTATTAAAAGGAAACAGATAGGAGTGACGCACCGGTCATTCCCATCTGTTATTTTTTCGTAGTTTAGTTTCTAAAAGACAATAGATGTGCTTCTGATCAGTTGTTCTCAGGACGAAGATTACGAACAACAGCACCTGCTCGCCACATCTCGCTTTCACGGAGAGCCTTCAATTCTTTCTCAAGGCCATCGCGATAGTCAGGTTTAGAGTTGGAATCTATAGAGTTCTGAGCTTCCTGACCACAAGCTACACTTGCATAAAGCTTCTCTACTACAGGCTTGATGGCATCGTGGAAGGGGCCCATCCAGTCGAGGGCACCACGCTGAGCAGTGGTAGAGCAGTTAGCATACATCCAGTCCATACCCTTAG
>CAZUNU010000114.1:0-9726 GCA_964622105.1 uncultured Sangeribacter sp.
GGGCAAAAGGAATCAGAGTCATTCCCTGATATTCCGAAACTCCGAGAAGCACTCGGATGCGGAGTGTCGGTGTAATCAAGGAATCAGCTACGTTGGATAGGCTTACAAGTGAGTCAAGCATAGAGATGGCTCCGGGAGTATCGCCAACCCAGAATTTATACCATGCGTAAGCGGTGCCACTCCGTATGTCTCTGACAGCATCTTTCCCACTATAATAATTATGGGCGAATGCTATTAGTGAGTCGCCAATCATAGAGCGGTTCTGACGCATATGACCGAAAGCCCGAAGGTAATGATACTTGGCTTGTATCGAGTCTATTTTGAGATATGACGGGTCAATGCCATCCAATATTGCCATAGCACTGTCCGCATTGGTTTGCATCAGCCTTTCCGCATCAGTTATCTTTTTCTCCTGCCGAGTCGCTGAATTTGTGCAAGACACCGCCACGCACAGAGCCATGACTGTTAATATTACATATAATGTCTTCCTCATATTATTCACCCCCATAAATCTTCTTCATGCCTAAAACAATGAAAACCGCGATTTCTTTTCGAGCATCATCTGTGTAATGTTCTGTCGCAATCGTAATTGCTAATTTTTTCTCCCATTCTGCGTTATATTTCAGTCTTGGCAATCATATAAAATACTCATTAATAGTTTAAAATAAACTATTAGACCGCAGATATACTAATAAAGGCTGAATTTTAAGCTATCTGGAGTCAAGGTTTCTTCCCATTCGGATAAGCACTGCTAGAAAAATCAAACCGAGGGCTGTTACGTTGGTCGGGTTATTTATTTTCTTGATAATGTTCGAACAAGGCAACCGGGCCGAGGTGCCAGAGTTTTGTTTTTTCATCCGCCAATTCTCTGTAGGTATTTGATCTATAGATTGCTTTTATTGCCTCCAGAGAAGAGATGCCCAGTTTTTTTGTCATCAACATGGCTAATTGGCTTACCTTAAAAGGCAGGATTAAATATAGATCTTCTTGAGTAATCGCTTTCATTTTTTGACGGTATAATAAGATAGAAATTGTAAATATGGTAACGCCTTTTCCGTATGGAAAAGATATTGGTCGACCAACCTATATGTTTTCAATTCCTGTATCAGGGTTTCCTTACTGATAATTCCTCCTTCAAATAAAGAAAACTGAGTGTATACCTTATCGTCAGCAACCGGACCAACCACTATATCATAATTATGAGTAAAGCCATCCATCATTCGATTTGATAATACAAAATCTATCCATTCTTCATCTGCTGCTTCAAAAATTTTGATGTTAATATTCTTTTCAAGTGAATCGGGGTCAAATAAATACGTATTCACATATCCTTCATCCCCATTTGACCGTAACCGATTTTTAACCCATCTTTCAGCTTGCTCTTTTGAAGTGGTTAGATAAAAGCCCTTACCAAAGTCAAGCGTACGTACAGGTTCCCGAATCTCAGGGGAGGTGATTATGGCAGAGCCTCCATGAAATAATATCTTTTTCATGCGGTTAATTTTTCTGGTTAGCTAACATTTCATCAATCTCTTGCATCAGCCATTGTGAGCCATGCTGATGCAATATATCATAAAATTCCACCAGATGCTCAAGAACACCCGCATTTGAAAGAGTTTCCATGGCTTCCCGGCCGGAAATCCCTTTATGTTTTTTGTATTGCTCTATGGCAAAAGATACAAAAACCGGAATTGAATCATCCCCAGTATATGCAGTATTATATGTAGCGGTTTTCGTAGCCATTTATAACCTATATTTCCCACAAAGATACTAACTTTCTTTTATCTTACAAAACTCTATATACTCAGACTTGCTGTAAAATTTTGGTGTTATATTTTCATTTCATAATTGCAGAGGATACTCCGGATTGTTCTCCGATTTCGTTTCCTTCTTTAACTTTCTTTCCATAATTGAAGGTATAGGTGATCGAAACGTTTATTCTTCGATGGTAGTTGTTCCCTCCGATAAGTTTCAATTCGAAATACAACGGAGAATTGAAAGATTGCGAAGCAGCCAGCCAATCATTTCTAAAAAGATTCATTCCGGATAAGCGGATATTCCATCCGGAATGGCTCCAGCCTGCCAGAATCTGATAGAAACTACGGTCGGAGTAAATTGCGGCTCGATTTCCCTGAACTGTTTTATTAGCTGATTGATATGCTGCTTGAAAATAGAAATTTTTTATATAATACGAAGCGGAAGCACTGACCTTGAAAGGAGTCTTATTTATATCATATAGGCCTCTCATTCTAAAGAAAGTGATGGAGGGTTGAGCAGATAACTGGAGCTTTCCTTCAAGCAACTTATAGTTGCACGACACCCCAATCTGTGTACGGTTGTAATCTGCGTTTGCTTCAAAGCTCTTTAGTAGAGCTTTGCCATCATTGTATGGAGAATAAACAGGTACGAAAAGATTGTATTCTCCAAAATATTGAGCATAAAGTGATGTTGAGAAGTTATTCCTTGGCGTCCAATTATATTGTAAATTCAGCGTTACTTGTCGGGATAACCCTAAGTTGGGATTACCTGTAATGTACAAGAGTTCGTTCTGTTGAAGTATGTTCGGAGTTTTGTCGCTTGCGCCCGGGTAATTTGCTCCGAAGTGAAAATATGCTCTTACTGAATGACGATTAGTGGGAGAAAAAGCTGTGGATAGATTGATCAACGGATACACCTCTTTAATCCCTATGTCATTTATCTTGTTTTGTTCCCATTGCAAAGCTGCATCAACATTGAAGGTCCATCTCCGATTGGAAAAATTATAACCCAATGTTGCCCCGGCATATGAATCAGAGAAAGAATTTTCGTATGGTGATGTTCCGTAATACGCCACATTGTTACGGTTTGTACCTCCATAACCACGAAAGAAAATATTTTGATTCTGCGCAATTATCTTATAGAGAGTGGCGGATCCTCTCAACTGATAAGCGTTTTCCCTGGACCTATTCTCTATCTCCCCTCCTTTATCATAATGGTAAGTATAAGTGTAATTGGTATGGCTGTATATTGCGCTTGGATTTACGCTAAGATGAAAGCTGTGTGGAAAAATGAAATAATAACTTCCGGCCCAAGTAAGATGTTCGGTTTTATAGGGTTCCTGGCGTTTATAGGTAGAGGTGGCGATAATCTCCGGGGAATAGGAAATCTCACCGGATGTTTCAGCTATAGGACTTTGATCATAAACGAAACCTGCGGTATTGGAGATCTGTATGTTGTCGGAATCGTAAATGGCGCGAAATGTTAGCGGCACTTCATTATACTTGAAATGTGCATTGTCAAATAATTCACGTCGCGTTAATTTCTCTGTTGTCTCTCTGTCATCAGTAATATCAAACGTGCCGATATAAGAAGTGCCGACATGATGAAGATTATGATTGGATATGCCTAAGTATAAATCATAAGACATTCTCTTGTAAGTGAATTTTGAATATATTGATTCCCGGTTTGAAAAACCTGCAAGAAAATTTTCAGTTCCTGTTATTTTCGTATAACCGCCGTATTCGTATTTCTGCATTATAAAGTTAACTACATGCTCATTACCGTTAAACCGAGGGTCGTTTGGGAAATCAAGACACTCGATTTTCTTTACGTCGGCTGTGTTCATACCCTCTATTTCTTCCGAGGAGGCCGGTAAGTAGTTTATATATAATGCGACGTTTTGTCCCGTCAATGTCGTGACGGCATTGTCCATGAGATTAATTGATATTTGAGGAATCGCCATCTGGCGAAGCAGATCGATTGCATTTTGAGATGCACTTTTCTGGCGCTGTGTAGGACGGTAGATACTCCTGTCAGCCAAAAGTGAGACGTTCTCTCCTTCAACTCTCAAGGTTTTTAGCGTTATGGGAAGCTCAGGCATAACAATAGTACCTACACTGAATGAGTCGAAAGTCTTATATACTGTCTTAAATCCTACACACGAAATCTTTGCAAGGACTTCTTGACTATCGCAAGGAATTGAGAAGCGTCCGTGGACATCGGTTATCCCGTATGTTATTACAGTGGAATCTTTCGGGGCCAAAAGCATAACGGTAGCAGCTACGACCGGTTCGTTATCACTTCCAACAGCCTTTCCGGTATACACATATTTACCATGCTGGAGAGCCTCAAGGTAATACCTGTTGGTGGATTTAACTACCGTCACAGGATTCAAGCCGATTGCCTGACGGAGAGCATCATAGGCATTGTCAGCCCTGACTGTGGCGCTCGTCTTATAAGTTTCCAGCTCATTGAAGATAAAATTGATGTCAAGTTCGGGATGATCTTCCATTATAATCCGTAGAGCCTCCGTAAGAGGAATGGCACTAAAATGGTATGAAAAAGTCTTAGCTTCAGCTATGAACACTGTGAACATGAGTGCAAGAGATGTTATGATACGAGTCGTATGCTTATTCTTCTTAAGCAACGTGTCAAGAAACTGTCTTATGTCATCAAATTTCGTCATACATATATATTACCCCTTACCTTCAAAAAACCTAACCTCTCAAGTTGATATTTTTCAATAAAATTTATTCCTGTCTTCCTAAAATCTATAAACCCTTAGACATAAGTTTGGGTAAAGAGGCAAATCATCAGCCCGTTAAGGATACGTAAAGGATAGGTCAGTGCCAGAGGAGGTAGGCACAGCGGCCGCCTCGTGAGGTGTAGGCGTAGATGAGGCGAAGGATCTGCTTCCTGAAGATTGATATGTCAGTCGCGGATAGAGATTTCTCAAGCAATTCTTTTCCGGCGGCATGATGGCCTTCTTTGGCATACAGGGCGGCAAGATTGACGCGTCGGTATAGCAGCATGCTAATCAGGCGACTTCTCAATGGCTCCGGTTCCATCAGGCTCCGTCTCTCCATAGCGGCGATAGCTTTCTCCCATTCTCCATGCCGGGATATGTGGTCGGTGCCGGTAATTGACTGTTCCTGGGGATATACGGTTGCCAAAGCTTCAGGAATGAAGCGTATAACGGGATTGCCGAGCAAGAGCCGAAGACCGAGTTCCCAGTCATTCCAGCAACGTAAGTCTTTGTTCCAACCCCCAAATTCTCGGAAATATGAAGCCTTTACTGCATATGCCTGGGTGCTGAGCATACCGTTGAACAGATGGCGACGCAGTAGGTTGCGACGAGAGAAGCGTTTGAAGCCCCGTTTTCCTCCCGGGATGGCATCACCGTATGCCACTTTCCAGCAGACCATATCAGTGGCCGGATAGCTTTGAAACTCTCTCATAGCTTTCTCAACGAGCATGGGATGCATCACATCGTCGGAATCGAAAAAGAAGATAACATCAGAAGTGGCTGCTTCAAATCCTGACTGACGCGCCGCACATGCGCCCGGTTCTTTCTCCTCAAGAATCTTTACGCGGAATGAATCATCTGTATGAGCAAGTGCCCATTCTTCCACAACCCGGAGCGACGAATCGGTGGAGTTATTGTCTACGATTATCAGGTCTATCGGTCGCCACGTCTGTGCATAAATGCTGTCGAGCGTCCTGATCACAAGACGCTCGCGGTTGTATACGGGGATTATGACAGATATACTGTCTTTCATAAGAGCATTGGTGCGTAGCAGTGGCTCAGGTCAGCGTTTGCGACGGCGTACGGATTTTGCCGCGCTGCTATTGCCTCCTGAAGATGAGCTCCCTGAAGATACTTTGGGTTTCTTTGCTTTAGAAGTGGAGGTTTTCTTTGTAGAAGAGGAGGGAGCGGTCGTTTTCTTTGTGGAGGTGCGGCGCTTTGCTCTTGCAGAGGCCCCCGTTTTCTTCTCCGGCTCCTCTGCAGCCACTTCTGATCCCTCAGCTGATGCGGCCGTCACTTCCGTACGCTCAGGCAATTCCCCTTTCTCAGCAGCTTCTGCTGCTTCCGCCTCTTTCTCTTTCATTGCCAGATATTCTTCGCGGGTAGGCACCCAGAGATCTTTGCCGAATGAACGGAGTCGATTGTCGATGCTGTCTTGCGCGCGCTTCATGTCGTCTTCATCCGGGAAAAGCTGTGCCATGGAGAGGTTTCGAAGATTGCGTGTCTTGTAGATCTCCCCGTCATACATCCCGAGATTGAAATAATCATCCAGTGAGTATTGCGGGAGATTATTGTCATCCGTAAGGAAAATATACTGCTGGGAGAGGTAGGGACGCAAAGCATCAAACTTCACCCAGAACATCGGATAACGTGCCTCGTCGCCGAAGTCACCGCTGCGGTTGAGCACCGGGCAGACGGCCTCTACACGGGTCTTCATCTTGTTGGAGCGACGGTCAAACTCCCATTTCTCGATTATGTAGTAGTTGAGCACTTGCCCTGTTGGAACATCGGCTTCCTCAATCACGAATTTCGGATTACGCTCTGTCGAGCCCTTCGCCTCCTGGGCGTAGATGCCGAAGCGCTCAAGCATGTCGGCCACGTTCACCTTATATTGGTCGGTGAAGACCTCTCGGCCGTCAAGATATTCGTAGGCAGGTATCTTGCCGTCAACCACCAGACGAAGGATGATCCTGAAGAGGTTTTCCTGGCCATCAACCACGTCCTCCGGGAAGTAGAGCGGGGTGTTGCCCTCCTTCGTGAGGTCGAGGCGGCGGTAGATCTGACGCATATATGCGAGATCGGCATCGTGAGGCTCTTTTGTCTCGTAGAAACCCTGCATACGGCCGGAGATCTGCGGACCGCCTTGCTCGGTTTTCTTGTCGCGTTCGGCCCGGCGACGTACTCCTCCTGCCGTCTCTACCTGTGCCATTGCACTGATGGAGATCAGAATAGCGGCCATGCCGGTCAATATCTTGCGGAAATTCATGATTTCTATGTTTTGTTGTCAGTATGTAGTATTAATTCAGCACCACCTGCATCGGCGGGATGTCGCGGGTGATTCCGTCAGGGCCTTTGGCTTTCACATCGGAGATGAAGAAGGTCTTGCCGGGTTTCAGTCGCCTGAATTGCTCCTTCTGTCTCGGTGAGAATGAGGCCCCGTTGCTCACTTCGGGAATGGCATTGCCCATTGAATCCCAGAAAATTGTAGAGAATGACACCACGGAGTAGGATATGTTTAGCAGATCATCGTCAAGAGCGGCTCCAAGTGTCTCGGCGGCGAGCAGGGCTGCTTTCGAAATCTTTTTGGGCGATCCTTTGTAGTGTACGATGTTACCCTGAGAATCTTTCATAGGAATGAATGGGGTGGGATCCGGCAGCTTACGTACCCTGAACGCCATTGAGCCTGCCGCTTGAGAACGGCCATCCATCTGTGCTGTCACAGAGATCACGCATTCCGTGCCTACCTGCCCCGGACGAGCCACCCAATGATCTCCATTACGTGTGAGAGTGCCGTTGGTCATTGTGGCCTGTACGCCACTCATGGGCACACCGGGTACGGATATGCTGATGGGGTTGTCGATTCCTGCGTAGAGCACGTTCATCATTGTCGGTGATATTGTAGCCATGGGCTCCATCACTGTGTAGGATGAACTGAAGGGATGTTTCTCTACAGCACCGTCGCCACGTGCCACCTCTATATAACCCGAATAGTCGTGTTTGCCGACTGCTCCAGCTGTTATCTCCAGAAGTCCGCGGTCGTTGGCAAGGCGGGAGCCGTTGACGTAGACTGTGGGTCGCTGGGTGGTGTCGATGGCTGCGAGCACGATATTGGCCGTGTATTTGCCACCGCGCATCACCATGTTTGAGTTGGGGATAACGTAGGCGTTGAGCTCATTTACGCGCACATCGCCGATGTCTACATTCGTTATCAGATTTGAGAATGCCTCGCTTTCAGCCTGGCGAATATCGTTCTGAAGCTTGGTGAGGAGAGTCACGGCTGCTACGGCAGGCATATTGTCAAACATCTTCTCCTCCCAGGAGGTAGGACCGATTGTGCCGGGAGCGGTCTTCACGGCTGTGGAGAGCATTTCGGTCACGGCCTCGCGTTTGAGCGAATCAGTGATCAGAGGGGCCACGAAAGCACGATAGCTCTCTACTTTCTCCCGCAGTTTACGTCCGTTGGCCGATGTTGGGTTTAGCATGGTCACGGCGGCTGCCTCAAGATCATCGAGATTCACGAGTTCGCGGTAGTTGCCCTCAGGTCCGTCAGCCTTCCGGGCTATAGCTGTCTTGAGGGAGTCGATATGGTCATATAGCCGTGCCGAGCGATCGCGCAGATCTGTGCCGATCTCATACCAATGGCCCACTTTCGCAGGATTCTGCGAGTAGAGATCTTTCAGATAATTAAACTGCACGTCGTTCTTGGCCGACATGGTGAGGTTGGTGCGGTGCAGACTGTCGTGCACCTGGTTGAACCCGTTGAGCACATCGCTCGACACGTTCAGGGCCAGCATGGCCGTGAGGACGATATACATAAGGTTGATCATCCTCTGCCTTGGCGACATTCTTGCTACATTGTTTCCTCCTGCCACTTTATTGACGTGTTAATGTGTTCTGGTCGTGTTGGTTATTGGTTGCTGTTTGGAGAGGACGCGGCCGATGCATTGTCAGGAGCAGCCTGAGGCGCGCCTGGCTGCTGGCCTGCGAACGGATTATACATATTGATGGTCATAGCCGTGATCATCCTCTCATATACGGAATTGAGTTGCTGCATATAGCGGGTCATGCGCTCGGTCTCCTCGCAGTAGTGGGCGGATTCACCGGCCGATTTCTCATACATGTCGCGTATCTCCTTCATGCTGCGGTTGACGCGGTCGATTGTGTCGATCTGGCCGGATACACTCTTTAGCTGGATGCCGTAGATGGTATTGAGGCCGGCCATGTTGCGGTTGAGATCGCTCATCTGCTCCACATATCCGCTGGCGCTCTGCGAGATCGAGGCTGAATTTTCGGTGATGGCCTTGTAAGATTCAAGAAGCACCGAGCTCACTTCGTTGAGCGCACGGGTAGTCTCCTGCAACTGGCGCATCTGTTCAGATATGGCTTCCATGCCCTCCATATAGCGTCTGGTCACTTCCGCCACACCTGTCATGTCGGCCGGAAGGGATTCCTGACCTGTGACTGAAGAGGCTATGTGAGCTTTGGCTCCCTGCTGATGACCTGTTACAGCTCCTCCTACAATTGCCACACCACCGCCACCCTCGAAATCCGGACGGTCGTCGGGATCATGTGAGTCGAGCACCGGGAATACGTCTTCCCAGCTATATTCCTTCGGCGGACGGTCAAAGGCAGTGAGGATGAACATGGCGATCTCGGTGCCCATGCCTATGCAGAGGAGTGTGCTGCCTCCTTGGAGATGAAGGATCTTGAAGAGAGCACCCCAGATCACGATTGCCGCGCCTATGGAATAGGCGAAGTTGAAGAACCGCTGGCCCTTGGCTCCATGCAGGAAGCGCTCGATGCCGTTGGCATATTTTCTGATTTTTACCATCTTATTTATTCTGTTGTGATAAGGGGAAGTTATTTCTTTTTCTTTTGTGTGCCCTTGGCGAAGCCTATCTGCGAGCGCACGTTGCGGAATCCGATGTAGGATCGTTGCTCGTTCTGGTATTCCCAGGTGCGCAGGTCGCTGCGGAGGTTATGGGCCACATCTTTCCAGGAGCCTCCACGCACTATCTTGCGCTTCATCTTGTAGGGATCTTCCTTGGCCGCATCATAACGGTATTCCGGATTAATGTCGGAGGTGAGCTTGTCGATGCTCTCCGTATACGCCGTGGAGGTCCATTCCGACACGTTGCCCGCCATATCGTAAAGCCCGAAGTCGTTTGGTGCGAAAGTGCCCACAGAAGAAGTGATCACATGTCCGTCTCTTACATAGTCGC
>CAZUNU010000115.1:0-9680 GCA_964622105.1 uncultured Sangeribacter sp.
GGCTTACTCCAACTTCAACCCTACCTTCCCGCAATATATGGTTGAACTTGATGTTGCCAAGATCAAGCAGGCAGGTCTCACCCAGAACGCCGTTCTCTCTGCCCTTCAGGGTTACTATGGCGGTATGTATATCTCCAACTTCAACAGCTTCGGTAAACTCTACCGTGTGATGATGCAGGCTGAGCCTGATGCGCGTGTATCACCCGAGACTCTGAAGCAGATAAAGATCCGAAACGGTGTTGAGATGGCTCCAATAGACAACTTCGTGAAACTTACCCGTGTCTATGGTCCGGACATGATTGACCGTTTCAACATGTTTACCGCTATTTCTGTAACAGGTACACCGGCTCCCGGCGTTTCATCCGGTCAGGCAATTGCTACTATCGAACGAATTGCCGCACAGACATTGCCCGATGGATATGGTTACGAATATGCCGGTATGACGCGTGAGGAGGCTGAAGGCTCAAGTGGTTCAACAGGCTATGTCTTCCTCCTCGTGTTGCTCTTCGTTTACCTTATCCTCTCCGCTCAGTATGAGAGCTACATTCTGCCATGGGCCGTTATCCTATCAGTGCCCTTCGGACTAATGGGTTCATTCATTTTTGCGAGAATGATGGATATTGCCAACAACATCTACCTGCAGATTGCGCTCATCATGCTTATCGGTCTTCTCTGTAAGAATGCCATCCTTATCGTGGAGTTTGCTCTCGACCGCCGCAAGACGGGCATGAGCATCCTTAAATCAGCAATCCATGGTGCACGTGCACGTCTGCGTCCTATCCTTATGACCTCATTGGCCATGATTATCGGTCTTCTCCCGATGATGTTTGCTCATGGTGCAGGTCGTAACGGTAACCAGGCTCTTGGTTCAGGTGCAATCGGTGGTATGTTGATCGGTATGATTTTCCAGGTTCTCATAGTTCCTGCTCTGTTCGTGGCCTTCCAGACACTTCAGGAGAAACTTTCTCCTCCGAAATGGAAGGATACAGACAACACAGGCATCTCTTCAGAGCTTGATCAGTATGTACCCTCTCATGATTAATAAGCTAACAGAATATTCATGAAATATATAAGAATATGCGCAGCCGGCACACTCATGGCTATCGCCCTGTCGAGCTGCAACATCTATAAGAAATATGAATTTCCTGCTCAGCAGAGTGCCATAGCCTCCGATTTCCAGAAGGCTATGGACGCTCAGGCTGACCAGAACACGCTCCCATATCTAGGTTGGGAGGATGTGTTCAAAGATCCTAAGTTGCAGTCGCTCATCCGGCTTGCACTCGCCAACAATAAGGATCTTAAGAATGCCAAGCTGAATGTGGACATCGCTCATGCCCAGCTCAAGGGAGCAAAACTCAGTTATTTCCCATCTGTGGCCTTCGCACCCAACGGTGGCGGTTCAAGCATGGGTGGCAATCAGTTGCCGATGAGTTCAATGTCTTGGAGCTACAGCTTGCCTCTTTCTGTGCAGTGGGAAGTAGACGTTTTCGGAAAGATCCTAAATAGAAAACGTGGCGCCCAGATGAGCTATGAGATGAGCCAGGATTATGAGCAGGCCACTCGTTCACAGATTATTTGTGGTGTGGCTAATGTTTACTATAGTCTTGTAATGCTTAATCAGCAACTCGGACTCACCAAACGCACTTCCGAAATCTGGAAGGAACAAGTAGAGTCGATGGAGCTTCTCAAGCAAGCAGGACGCACAAACGAGGCAGCTGTAGTACAGAGTAGAGCTAATTACTATAACATCATGAGCTCTATTCCTACTCTTGAAGCTTCGATCAACCAGCTTCAGAACACCATGTCGCTTCTCCTTAACACTTATCCTCAGGTGTGGGAGGTGACCGGCGATTGCGATTTCACTATTCCGAAGCAGTTGGTAGAGGGTATACCTATGAGTTATCTTGCTGTTCGTCCTGACGTGAGAGCGGCTGAACGCTCTTTGGCAGCAGCCTACTACTCAACAAACAGTGCACGTGCAGCTTTTTATCCCGGCTTGGTAATATCCGCACAGGGAGGTTTCACCAACCTGCTCGGCAGCATGATCAAGAACCCCGGCGAATGGTTTGTAAACCTTGCAGGTTCACTCACTGCACCGATCTTCTCTCGCGGACAGAACATTGCATCTCTTGAAGCTGCCAAAGCTCAGCAGAAGCAAGCTTTCAACACCTTTGAGTATGCAGTGCTCAACGCAAGTTCAGAGGTAAGCGATGCACTTGTCAACTACAATAAGAACGTTGAGAAGAATGAGTTCCTACAGAAACAGGTAGACCAGCTTGAGAAATCAGTGGAATATACCAACGAGTTGTTCATGTATAATGCCGGAACAACGTATCTGGAAGTACTCACAGCCCGTTCAGGACTGCTCAATGCTCAGCTTGCCTGCATAGCCAACTGGCATGAGCGTGCCGCGGCTCTCATCAGCCTTTATCAGGCTGTAGGAGGTGGACGCTAATATTAACCCTAAAATCTTATACTTATGGCAAAAATCAGTAATCTCGCTTTTGTACATCCCGGAGCAAGCCTTGCGGAAGATGTGGTGGTGGATGCGTTCGCATACATAGATGATAATGTTGTGATCGATGCCGGATGCCATATTCATCCCCATGCCAGCATCCTTTCGGGTGCCCGTATCGGGAAGAATAATGAGATCTTTGAGGGTGCAATCATTTCAGCCACTCCCCAGGATTTCAGATGGAAGGGAGAGCCCTCATTCGTCGAAATCGGTGATAACAACAAGATACGCGAGCAGGTTATCATCAACCGTGGTGTATACGAGGGAAGCAAGACGGTAATCGGAAGCAAGTGTTTCATCATGGCTCAGAGTCATATAGGGCACGACACTGAGATCGGTGATTATTGCGTCCTTGGAAACGCTGTCAAGATTGCCGGTGATGTAAAGATCGGTCATCACAGCATACTTTCTTCCCATGCTCTTGTTCACGAGAAATGCCATGTAGGCGATTGGGTACTGATCAAAGGCGGTTGTCGTGTCAACGGCAATGTCCCTCCTTTCGCAGTGATGGCCCACAATCCTATCACCTATTTCGGAGTGAATTCTTTCGTGCTTAAGAAAGGAAAGAAGACTGATGAAATCATTGACGATATCGCAAAATGCTACCGTCACGTATATCAGACCAACACTTCTGCCTTCAATGCACTCAGAAGAATCCGTGAGGACGTGGATCCCTCACCCGAAAGAGATCTCATCATTGATTTCATCGAAGGACACGGTTTGCGTCTGGCAGCACTGCCACTCATTGATACTGAAGATTGAGTCTCAGACATACTACAGTTTGCAGCGGTATGGAAGTTTTTCCATACCGCTGTTTGTATTTATTCGTTATTATCCTTAACTTTGCAAATAAATAAATAAGTAACCTTCGATATTTACTTATCTGCCATGAACAACAGATAAAACATTATGCATATGGATATGAGTAAACTACTGATCAGAGCAACCTCGGGCCTCATCTATGTGGCTTTAATCGTAGGATGCATCTTCCTCGGTCAGATTCCTTTCACCCTCTTGGCTTCTCTGTTTGCAATCCTCGCAGTTATCGAGTTTGAAAAAATCACTCATGAACTGTCGCCAAAAACAGTGCCCGCTCTTATACTTGACATAGCCGGATGTGTCACCCTGGCTTTCTCATGGATGATATGGCCCCTTTATATCTGGGTGCTTATCCTTCTTTGCCGCATGACGCTTGAATTATATATGCAGTCTGACACGCCGATAGCTAACCTTGCAAAATCAATGATGACCCAACTTTATATTGGGCTTCCTCTTGCTCTGATGTGTTGCCTTGGGGAATGGTTTGGACTTGAGGTAGTACTTGTCACATTCATTATGATATGGATCAACGATACCGGGGCTTTCATTACAGGAAGCATGCTGGGGCGTCATAAACTTTTTGAAAGGGTATCTCCCAAGAAGTCATGGGAAGGATTTTTCGGAGGTCTTATTTTCAATCTTGTGGCAGGCACTTTGTTCTGCACTTATGGTTCTGAATTTTTCCGTATAGGCGATTCCTTGCCACTATGGTTAGGCCTGGGAGCCGTGGTGACAATATTTGCAACATGGGGCGATCTCGTAGAGTCACTTCTGAAGAGATCGCTGAAAATCAAAGACAGCGGCAATATCATGCCCGGCCATGGAGGTATACTCGATCGTATCGACTCACTCCTCTTTGTGATGCCTGCAACCTTGCTGTATCTCACATTCTTCAGAATCTTCTTGTAGGTGATGATCTCAACTAAAATTGATAATCCCACTAATGAAAGCGACGGGAGGTTTCGGTGATTCCGAAGCCTCCCGTCCTGATGATTGGATGAGCCGTTATTTAATTCTAAACCAATAACCGATTGTAGCCGCAATCGACCATTGATTTGACGACTGATATGTATCGGCCCTTTTATTGGAAAATAGATTGCCAAGTCCATAATAGAACCGCCCTTCAATACATATTGAATTACGACGGTTAATGTTAAACTCACCACCAATGCCTCCTGCGATGCCATAATCCATTTTATTTTTCACCTTAAGAAGCATCTGTTCGTTCATACGGTTCACATTGGGGAAATCAGGAAGAGATGCCATGTCCTCCGGATTAAAATTCGCCTTTACCTTATCTCCTAAATAAAGACCAACTTGCGGGCCTGCGTTGAAAAAGAACCTGCCTCTTCTTCCAAAAAAGATGTGAGCCATGATCGGAAGCTCAATATAGTTGGTTGTACGGGTGTAGTTATAAGGTGCTCCCTCGAAGTCTTCACTCCAGCCTCGTTGCACGAAATCAAGCTCTGCGACGAGACCGAAATGATTCTCTTCAATATAACGAAACATCACGCCTCCCGTAAAACCCATGGCAATTTTCTGATTGACAGTGGGATTAAAGAAGACATCCGAGAAAGTCATACCACCCTTTACACCCAACGCCACATTAGAACTATAGTGTGTTTGTGCTTCCGCAGGAACCACATATGCAGAGGTAGCGGCTATAAGGAATGTCAGAAACTTTTTCTTGAAGTTGGTGATCATTATTATAACATTAATCAGTTTGTAAACAATTCGACATCATGGCGCCATCTTCAATTGAAGTGAAGACATGCCAAAGAGACAGTTCAAATACCTATCTTGTCGACATAGCCGGATGGCCTGAAACGCAAAAGATAAACCATCGGATTCACAAGACCTCCCCAATTGCTAACCCTCTTCAGATTAAAGTCGGTCTGTAAGCCTTTTGAAGAATTATGAGATGACTTGTTGAAATCCCCTTTATTCGTCACGGTGGTGTCAATAAAATAATTTGCTATGTCAAATCCGGACACCGCAAAGTTAGGGAATGACTTGACGGGAGAACCACCAAACATTTCAGCATACCGATCAGTAAACTCTTTACCATCTTCTGTCTCAGTATCAAACCAGCATCTGGCAGGCACAATAACCTCTGCATCGTTGAAGTTATCTCTGAAATATTCTGTCAAAGTCACCCAGCTTGGCCTCCCGACTATTATTATCTCTGCCGGAGATTCATCCTTGATTTTTCTCACAGTCTCGAGGAGAGCCTTCACATCATCTCTCTTCTGAGGATAAGCGTAAAGAAGATATGACCCGTTGTCCTTAAATGAATAATCTGCCAACGCTGAAGTGGAAAATTGTTTGCTTTTGCCTGATGGTATTTTTTCCCTTATAAGCTCAGCTATAGCATCGTTTGAATCAGGATTGCCAACGAAAATCAATTCGGAGTCACCGTAATCAGATAGTATTCTTTCGGCTACCTGCTCATTAAAATATGAAGAAGGCGGAAGGATCTGCACCATCGAGGCATTGTCTTCGTATAGCTCATTCTTCACATCGAAGGCATTAACAACCTCTATCCTGTTGGAATCGCCATAATCTGCCAGGAAAGCCGGAAAAGCCTTGTCGGCCGTACAGACTATGAGATGAGGCTCAAAGTTATCCAAAGCTCTCGTGACAGTTTCAGTAGAACCGCTGCCGTCGATCACCTTGAAGATAATCTTATAGGGCGCATCCTTCATGTCTTCAAGAGCCATGAGCATTCCGCGGGTGAAATCAATGTCTTTTTTAGAAGATGGCTCATCAAGGAGGAGAGCAAGTTTCATCTCCCGGAGCTGATTGATGTCGGGATTCACCTGATGGATGGAATCATAAATCTCTTTTATTCCCTCGTTAGTCAATTCTCGAGGATCTTCATCTCTCACCTCCTTTTCCACCTTGATTGTCTCAATAACCGGGACGTTGATCACTTCGTCTTTTTTGAGTTCCGTCATCGTCTCGTTAGCCTCCTTCAGTGTGGCCTCATCTACTCCGGTCTTTTTGGAAATGGAAGTCCAGGTATCTTTTTTCTTGACTTTATAGCTGTCTATACTTGCGAGACGCTCCTCTTCCACCAATTCAGTCTTGATATGATTTGAACTGGAATTAACAGGAATCCTTATGGTTTCTCCGGATTTGAAATTCTTGTCTGACACACCAGGATTTGCTACGAGCAAGTCTTCAACCGTTGTCTGGTATCCCTGCGCAAGTGAATAGAGAGTATCGCCGGGTTTTACCACATAGTAAAGATATTTGCCCTTTCCTGCTATATCATTCTGGGGAAATTCAAGAGTTTCTCCCGCCTTGATGCCGTAGCGCGCATTAGGATACAACGCATATATAGTCTCCAAAGGGATTCCGTATAATCTGGAAATGCCATAAACAGTCTCCCCTTTTTTCACTTTATGGCGGATCGGTTCAGCATCAATCTGATCTACAAATCTGTCTTCACCGATCTCGGTCACTACTGTCACCCTACCTGTGGGGTAATACAAACGTGTACCCTTCTTCATTTCAGAAGAAGCAGTCGGATTTAATCTCACAAGTTCTTCAAGATTCCAGTTGTGTTGTCTTGCAATGCCATAGATGGATTCACCTTTCTGAATCTCATGATAATAGTATTCCTTGCCCAAGATTTCCGTCTTCGGCAGTTCCGGCGAAGCGGCAAACAATGGCAAAGAACCGGCAAGCAAAATGCCACCCAGAACGATATGACCAATTTTATTCATAATGCAAATTTAGCACAAATTTTTCAATGTAAGCTTCTCCTTAATGATTATTAGCAAAAGAATTGCCATATATAAATACAGAAACCTTACACCAACGGGGCACCGTTTCCCCATTCACATTCCGTAGTAGTTGCGTAATTGTAATTAAACTTTGCGATGCCGAGATCTACAAGATTCATCTGGTTCTCTACTTCCACCTTCGCGCAAGGTTTAGCATCCTCTCCCGATCCCTTCAGCATGATTCTTACCGGACGTTTATTATAGGATGAGGGTGCGCAAGCCACTCCCTCAAGACCTAACGCAAGGTTGGGAAACAGAGTCATAGCCTGATCTGCCTCTGAAGCAGGCACGAAGAAGTCAGCAGGAGTCATAGTCTTTCTATGTGCAAACTTGGCCGTCATTTTGGCAAGAAATTTCTCCTTCCCGAGCGGATAGCCAAACAATACGATAAACGCTATCTTTTCTCCGGCTCTTAACGGTGCCTTTACCTTATCAGTATTGTATGTGGCTCCTACAAAGCATGTGCCCAATCCCAGCTTTACAGCTTCAATTGCAAACTTCTCTGCAAAATAACCGGCACGCTCATACACATTATCTACAGCCGAATCTACTACCGCTGCAAGATAATTACTTGGATTGGTAAAGCTTCCGTAGCTCCGGCTAAACGTTTTCATTGGCTCCGGATCATCAGTTACCACCCTGAATTTCAAACCATGTTGATGTGAATTAGTCATTGTGACCTTGGCTTTCAACTTATTCACGATCTGATCGGGAATCGGATCCGTTGTAAAAGCTCTTACAGAGTGTCGCTGTTGTAGCAGTTCAATAGGCGATAGTGCTAAGTTGTTGTTTTCCATAATTTTGTTTTGTTCATAATAAATTATTGTTCTCAGCGTAGACGTAATCTTACTACGTTCTCTACATGATGGGTATGTGGAAACATATCCACGGGTTGAACATCAGTGACTTCATACTTACTGTCGAGCAAAGCCAAGTCACGCGCTTGTGTAGCAGGATTACAGCTTACGTATACTATAACGTCCGGCTCAGCATTTAAGATTACTTTTACTACATCTTCATGCATCCCGGCTCTCGGAGGGTCTACAATCATTATGTCCGGGTGGCCATGACGGGCAATAAATTCATCCGTAAGGATATCCTTCATGTCGCCGGCATAAAACAGAGTATTCTTAATTCCATTGACCTCTGAATTGAGTTTGGCGTCTGCAATAGCCTCTTCAACATATTCAATTCCTATAACTTTCCCGGCTTGTCGGGCTACGAAATTTGCAATCGTTCCGGTGCCGGTATAGAGGTCGTAAACCAATGGATTGCTGCTTTTGCTTGTATTCTTAACAGAATCGGAATCCTTAACCGGCTCCAATCCGGCAAATTTGCGGGCCACTTTATACAATTCATAGGCCTGGCGGGAATTTGTCTGATAGAATGACTTTGCATTAACCCTGAATTTCAATCCCTCCATCTCCTCCTCTATGTATTCCGGGCCACTGAAGATGTTCACCTCCTGATCCGCAATGGAATCATTCAGTTTTAGGTTAATCACGTAGAGAAGCGATGTAATCTGAGGGAAACGGTCTTTGACAGCACCCAGTAACTCCTCAATTTTTTGGGGATTATTCTCGCCGAAAGTCAGGCAAACCATCACCTGACCCGTAGATGCAATGCGAAGCATCAAAGTGCGCAAAAGTCCGTGATTCTCCTTAATATTATAAAAAGAATAACCGTTCTGTTCAGCATAATCAAAAATGAAATTCCTTATTTCATCACCAAGATCATCCTGAAGATGACACTTGGAAATATGCAATACCTTATCAAATGCACCCGGTATATGGAAGCCGAGGGCATTTCCTGAATCGTTAAACTCGCGACCTGATTTGATATCTTCCCATGAACGCCATTTCTTGTCGGAGAATGTGTACTCCATTTTATTACGATATCCCCAAACATTATCAGAGCCCAACGCAGGAAGCACTTCAGGGAGCTTCACTTTAGCGATTCTTGTAAGAGCATCTACCACTTGCTGGCGCTTATGCTTAAGCTGCTCCTCATAAGGCATGTGCTGCCATTTGCAGCCGCCGCATGTGCCAAATGATTCGCAACGAGGTTCTACCCTGATATCTGATGGCTTCACCATATTCTCGATGTGAGCCTCGGCAAAACTATGCTTTTTCTTGTCAATTTTCAAGTCAACAATGTCACCCGGAGCAGCATAAGGTACGAATACCACAATAGGCGACTCATCAGTCTCTCTGAGTCTTACTCTTGCGAGGGCTTTCCCCTCAGCCGCAACTCCTGTAATCTCTACATTTCGGAGTAATGGAAGGTCTTTTTTCTTTCTTGCCATTTTTTGACATATTTTATGATGCAAAATTAATGAAATTTGAGGAGAATTTGCTAAATTTGCAGATGTAATTCGGCGGAGTATTTTGAAATGGAATAATCTCCCTCCGCCTCCAACCCGAGATTTAGACCTTTAACAGGCCTGTCTTTTCAAAGAAAATGACTGTAAATCACAATTATACTATTTAATTATTCTATCAACATGGCAAAAGCAATTTATACGTTTGGCGATGGAAAAGCCGAAGGTAATGCCG
>CAZUNU010000116.1:0-9611 GCA_964622105.1 uncultured Sangeribacter sp.
GGTCCACGAACGATGCTTACATATTGCGGTAGATAATTCAGTTCTTCAATCACAGTTTTCATTGGGAGCGACATCTCGATGTGGTCGCCATCTTTCCATTCCCGCTGAAGAGCGATATATCCGTTCTGTCGCCGGGTGGTGGTTACCTGTTTGCCATTTATCTTAACTGTAGGATTATCACACCATCCCGGACTGCGCAAATTGAGTGTGAATGAAGCAGGTTGCGCTGCAGAGACTATGAACGATGTGGATTCTTCAGCCGGAAATTGATTCTCCTGACGCAGGGTCACTCCGGTTTCTTCCCATTTCAGTTCGGATGGTATGAAAAGATTCACCCAAAGCTCGGGAGTATTCTCCTGTGATTTAGTGTGAGTGTAGATAAACTGACCATACTTGCCATGGTTCTCCATACCCGTTCCGACGCAACACCACATTGCGCTGTTGGGCTGAGAATAAACACGGTAGTGCCCCGGACGGGCCGAAGTGAAATAGACGTAGCCGCCATGTTCCGGATGCTGTGATGAAAGAATGTGATTGTAGAGGGCACGCTCATAGAAATCTGCATAGCGTCTGTCAGGGTTCATACGAAACAGGCCCTCGGTAAGCTTAAGCATATTGTTGGTGTTGCATGATTCCGGACCTTCGCGGTCGTCAACATAGCTTTTGGCATCAGCAGCTGAGGCAAAATGCTCGCGACGGCTGTTTCCTCCAATCGAGAGGGAGCGATTGTTGACAACAGTATTCCAGAAGAAGTCGGAGGTCGCAGCATAATCTTTGTCGTTTGCACTTTCTGCATAACGCTGGAATCCCACTACTTTAGGCACCTGGGTATTGGCGTGGCGGTTGTCGAGATTATCTTTTCCCTCATGCAGCCCGTCGTAGAGGTCATGGTGAGTGAAACGTCGTGCTGTCTCAAGATACTTCCTGTTGCCCGTGATGTCATAGGCATCAACGAAGATCTCGTTCATACCACCGAACTCATTTCCGAGCATCTGCTGCATCTGTTCATCCGTGAGAGAATCTGTAAGAGCCACACCCCAGTCGCAAAAATTCAGAAACATATTTTTTGCCGGAATAGACCCGGTATAGACAAAGGCATCCCGAAGGCCGGCATACATTTTATGTACGTTGTACCACGGCACCCACCATTCCCAAATCTTCTGCACATTGCCTTTTCTGATCTCCTCCCAGAGAATATCACCGTTTGGCACGCCTCCGAGATAACCGTCATTTCGGGCGGAGGCGCATAGAGAAAGTTGTGATAGCATGTAATCAAGTCGATCCTTGAGCGCCCGGTCGCCCGTAGCGGCATAATGAATGGCCAGTGCAGAGAGATAATGTCCCCCGACATGGCCATCGAGACCATCCCAGTTGGAGAAGCTTTCAGCTTTCGGAGTGAGACCGGCCTCTTTGAAATAGGGAGCGAGGAGACGGTCGACATCATATTCGAGCAGGGTCTTGACGTTAAGATCCATGGCATGTTTGAAGGGGCTGTCGAGGAGCTTTACGTCGGAGAGAGGAAATTCGTTAGGGTAGAGGGCAGTCTGTGCAAAGCCAGCAAAAGAGACAGCCGTCATAAGAGTGGATAAGATGAGTCGGTTCATGAAACAGTATTATAGTATTTTTGGCCTTTCATTACCTATTGAGGTAGGTGAGGACGATTGCAAAATTAATAAGATCAGAAATAGCATCAAAGAGTGGGTTGAAAGTTGATAAATATAAGCACGAATATGTTACAAAAATATGCTACTTTCATATCCGGACAGTCAGATTCTTCTCGATACGAACGTAGTTGCAACACCTTACTGAGAGAATTTTTACTAAAATACACATAAATGGCTTTTGTCTTCGTTAAGAAAAATAGAGAGACTCTGAAAAAAGAAAAACTCAAAGAAATTCCTTAAACTCAATGCCGAGAAAACTCACTTTAATACTGATTTTCGTTGGAATTATATCCTTTTCGGTTTTTTGCCGACCAAGGCAGGAAGATGCTGTTGTGGAAACACATCTGTCAAAAGCAGGGGATGGCTACAGCGGCACTTCTGTCAATACAGCTGTGTTTCGAACTGATCCTATCGTGACTTTCGGCGACACACAATTCATCTCCTTTTATGATCCGGAAGGATATCTCATGCTTGGAAAGCGTAGCCACGGATCAGATGAATGGGAAACAAAAAGGACCCAATATAAAGGTAATGTTAAAGATGGCCATAACGTGATAAGTATGGGAATAGACGGCAAAGGATTCCTGCATGTTGCATTCGACCATCATGGCCATCCGCTAAAATATGCAAGATCAGTTTCTTCCGGAAGCTTGGAGTTGAGCGAGTTGCAATCTATGACCGGAATTGATGAGAAAAACGTGACATATCCAGAGTTTTATTCCATGAGCAACGGAGATCTCCTCTTTGTATATCGTTCCGGTGAATCAGGGAGGGGAAATATGGCCATGAACAGATACGACATTGCAAACGGAAAATGGCGAAGAGTGCAGGATTCGCTGATCGACGGAGAGGAGGAGCGCAGTCCTTACTGGCAGCTATATATAGACAGCAACGATGTGATTCATGTTTCATGGGTTTGGCGGGAAACTTGGCTTGTTGAGACTAACCACGACCTATGTTACGCCCGTTCGGCAGATGGCGGTAAGACATGGCAGAAATCAGATGGCACTGATTATGAGTTGCCTATCACGTCTTCAAATGCTGAATACGCATGGACCATCCCTCAGAACTCGGAACTCATAAATCAGACCTCAATGACTGCTGACAGAGATTCCCATCCTTATATAGCCACATACTGGCGCGATCATAATGATTCCGTACCTCAATATAGATTGGTATGGCATGACGGCTCTTTCTGGCATAGCAAGGCAATATCTGAAAGGAAATCGCCGTTTTCTCTATCAGGAGGAGGCACGAAGATGATTCCCATCTCAAGGCCACGCATTGTGGCAGAAGGAGGAAATGTCGGCGTGATCTTCAGAGATATGGAGAGAGGAGGGGTTGTCTCGGCCATCGTAGCCCGTGAAGGAGCCCAAGGTGAATGGACTACGGTTGATCTCACTGATTTCCCGGTGGGAGCTTGGGAACCCTCTTTCGATAATTCACTCTGGAGAAACCGGGGTCAGCTCCATATCTTCGTGCAACACACTGTTCAAGGCGATGGTGAGGTAGCTTTTGAGGCGGATCCTTCTCCTGTATACGTGCTTGAAACCTCACTCTTTGACTGATTCCATAAAAACTTATAATCCTGAAGACGGCATTGCCGAATTGACATCATGAACAACTTGAAACTGCTCTTTTCTTTTATTATTCTGCTCTTAACGACAGGAACACTATCGGCTGCTCCTAAGGTTTCTGCAAAGGAAGCCGGCGAAGTGAGAGCAATTATAGATAAAGTCAACTCTAACTGGCAGAAGACTCATTCGCCCGAAGCCACTCCATTCTGGCATGTTGCGGCTTACCACACCGGCAATATGGAGGCATACAAACTCACAGGTAATGAAGACTATCTTGACTATTCACTTGCCTGGGCCAATCATAATCAATGGAAAGGCGCGAAAGGCAATGACAAAACCAAATGGCGGTATGATTATGGCGAGACCGATGATCATGCGCTTTTTGGTGACTGGCAAATCTGTTTCCAGACCTATGCCGATCTTTACAACGAATTGCCGGATGACTACAAGATAAGCCGTGCGAAGGAGGTGATGGAATATGAGATGGCCACTCCGCAGAATGATTACTGGTGGTGGGCCGACGGGCTCTACATGGTGATGCCCGTAATGACCAAGCTCCATAATATCACAGGTAACCAACGGTATCTTGATAAACTATATGAGTATGTGGTGGTGAGCGACAGCATAATGCTTGATCCTGAGACCGGTCTTTACTTCCGCGACGGAAAATATGTGTTTCCAAACCATAAGAGCGTGAACGGCAAGAAAGATTTCTGGGCACGTGGCGACGGCTGGGTGCTTGCGGGTCTGGCCAAGGTGCTTGCCGATCTGCCGCAGGAGTATACCCACAGAGATTTTTTTGAAAAGAAATATCAGAATATGGCCGACGCTGTGGTGGCTTCCCAACAGCCGGAAGGATACTGGACACGTTCGATGCTTGATCCGGACCATGCACCCGGTCCGGAAACGAGTGGTACAGCTTTCTTCACTTACGGATTGCTCTGGGGCGTAAACAATGGCTATCTGAGAGATGAGAAATATCTTGATGCGGCACTTAAGGGTTGGGATTATCTCCGCAACACAGCCTTGCAGAAAGATGGTACGGTGGGTTACGTTCAGCCAATCGGTGAGAAAGCTATTCCCGGTCAAGTAGTAGACGCAAAGTCAACTTCTGATTTCGGCACAGGTGCTTTCCTTTTGGCGGCTTGTGAATATGTACGTCATCTGGAGAAAGAGGCAAATCCTGACCGTGCTTATTGGACAGATCTGGCCTACAAGATGGCTCATCCGGTGTTGAGCAATATGGCTGATGGCCGGTTGCAGGAAGTGATGCAGGTGGAGGTAAGTCCCAACTGGGACGGCAGGAGCAAGAAAGTGACTTATATGGAGACTTTCGGACGCCTCATGGCCGGAATAGCTCCATGGCTTGCACTTCCCGACGACGGCACTGAAGAGGGCAGCAAGCGTTCGGAGCTCAAGAACATGGCTTTGAAAGCTTATGCTAATGCTGTGGATCCGGAAAGCCCTGATTATCTTGCATGGAGAGGTCACGGGCAGAGTCTTGTTGATGCCGCTTATGTGGCTGAAAGCTTTATTCGAGGATACGATGCCCTTTGGGTGCCTCTTGATGAGAAGACAAAAGAACGCTATATAGAGGAATTCACTCAATTGCGACGTGTTGATCCTCCTTACACCAACTGGCTGCTCTTCTCTTCAACAATCGAGAGCTTCCTGGCAAAGGTAGGAGCGGATTTTGATGAATACCGTGTCAATTCGGCCATTCGCAAGACTGAGGAATGGTATACTGGAGATGGATGGTATGCCGACGGACCTGAGTTCGCTTTCGACTACTACAGCAGTTACGTGTTTCATCCCATGTATCTCGAGACACTCCAGAACATGAAGGATTCAAAGAAATACTCGCGCATACATTATAAGAAATATCATGACCGGGCACTTAACCGTACCCGTAAATATGCTTTGGTTCTTGAACGCCTCATTTCTCCGGAGGGTACTTTCCCGGTATTCGGGCGCTCAATTCCCTATCGAATGGCTACCATGCAACCGTTGGCTCTTTTGGCATGGTATGACAGATTGCCGGCAGGAGTTACACCGGGTCAAGCCAGAGCTGCCTTGACCGCCGTGATGCACCGCATGTTTGACGGCAAGGAGAACTTTAACGAAGGAGGCTTTTTGACAATCGGTTTTGCCGGACGTCAGCCAAATGTAGCCGATTGGTACACCAATAACGGATCGCTTTATATGACTTCATTGGCTTTCCTGCCACTCGGCCTACCGGCTACTCATCCATTCTGGAGCGACGCTGCAAAACCATGGACTTCGCAGAAAGCCTGGGGAGGAAAGCCCTTCCCGAAAGATCATCACTGGAGCGATGGAGACGCTGTTTTTCATGATTTATTCTGATCAAATTTGTCATATTACTACAATACATTTACCCGCAGAGTTAAAATTCTGCGGGATTTTTTTGTATTGATATTGTGTAAGTCTGTAAAAACCACTATTTTTGCCAAAAATATATTTCATAGTATATAAAGAAAAACTCACCTGACCATGAAAAATTGGTTTCAAAAAATTGTCAATTTGACACAGACGTTTAGATTATTGGCTTCTTCAGTCTTCATGCTCCTTGCATTTTTGATGATTTCTTGCGGGTCAAAAAATGAGAAACAATATCGGATCGGTATGTCGCAGTGCAGCGGCGATAGCTGGAGAGAACGGGTGAACCTGGATGTTCAGCTTGAGCTCCTTAATCATCCCGATGTAGAGTTGAGCATAAGAAATGCTGATAATGATTCTCGCCGCCAGATAGAAGATGTGAAATATTTTATCGATAATAATTATGATCTTATAATCCTTGCTCCAAATGAAGCGCAACCTCTGGTGGAGGTTGTGGAGGAGGCTAAAAAACATGGCATTCCGGTTGTAACCTTCGACCGCATGATCAATAGCGACAGTTATACGGCGCATATGGAGGTCGACAACAAGGCTCTCGGAGCGGGAGTGGTGAAATACGTAAAGTCGCTTGGCGATAAGAAATGGAACATTCTTGAAATCCGCGGACCGGAGTCGGCCTCACCCGCTCAGCTGCGACATGTAGGTTTTGTGGAAGGAGTTGCGCACACCTCCAACATGGTGATAAAAGACAGCGTTTTCGGCGAGTGGGATAATTACCGGTCGAAGATCCTGACTGATTCCATCATCAAATTGCATCCGGAGATCAATATGGTGTTTGCCCACACCGATCATATGGCTTCCGGAGCATACGAAGCCTTGCATGAGGCAGGCAGAGATGATGTGGTGGTGATCGGTATTGACGGTTTCGCTGATCAAGGCATAAAGTTTGTACAGGAGGGAAAACTCACGGCTACATTCCTGTATCCTACCGAAGGGCAACGGCTTCTTCAACTTGCCTTGGCCGTGTTGAAGGGTGAGCCATATGACAGGATCATGCGGGTTGCCCCCTTGTCGCCGATAGATGCCTCGAATGCAGATATTCTTCTTTCTCAAGATACACTGCTTAACAATGAGACGTCAAAAATTCTTCTTCTCAACGACAGGATCGATCAACAGCTCGAACGTTACACAACGCAGAAGACTCTCTTATGGGCCTTTATCGTGATAGTGATATTGATGTGCGGTTTTGTGTTTATACTTTTACGCAGTATAAATGCCAACCGCCAGCATCAACAACAGCTTGAACAGAAACAGGCGGAATTGGAACAGAAGAATATTCAGTTGAGCGAAGAAAAGGAGAAGCAGGAGCATCTATACACACAATTGAACGAGGCCACGCGCTCGAAACTACTGTTTTTTACAAATGTGTCTCACGATCTGCGCACTCCGCTTACGTTGATTGCAGGGCCGGTGGAGCAGGTTGTGGAGGATCCAACACTATCCCCAAGAAGCCGTGAACTTATGAAGCTTACGAAAAAGAATGTGGGCATACTCAGACGGCTTATAGATCAGATCCTGGATTTCCGAAAGTATGAAAACGGGAAATCTGATCTTAAACTTACAGAAGTGGATTTCGGATCCCTTGTAAGAGAATGGACCGAAACTTTCCGGGAAGCAGCCCGTAAACATGATCTAACTCTGCGCACGGAAGTGGAGAAGGATGCAGTAGGGCAGACAACAGCAATAGATGTGGAGAAGATGGAGAGGGTGTTCTTCAATCTGATGAGCAATGCCTTCAAGCATACTCCCGACAATGGAAAAATAACTGTGACCGTGAAACGTCAGGGCGAATCCATGGCCTATTCGGTGAAAGACACCGGATGCGGAATTGGAGCCGACGAACTCAGATTGATTTTCGATAACTTTTACCAGGCAGAGGGCAGCAATCCGAGGGGTTCTGGAATAGGTCTGGCTCTGACGAAGGCTTTCGTGGAACTTCATGGAGGAGAAATCACGGTAGAGAGTGAAAAAGGAGAAGGTAGTATGTTTACGGTAACTTTCCCGATTCGACATACTGACAAGGCAGGCACTGTGCAGTCGCACATTTCCCGTGAGGAAATTGAAAATGAACTTTCTCCTATAAATGTGGCGCCGGATACCGACAATACTGAAAAACCGACATTATTGGTGATTGATGATAATACTGACATCCGGACTTTGATCGAGGGGCAACTTGGCACCGAATATAACGTGATTTCAGCAAACGATGGTCTGCAAGGACTTCGTGCGGCTACAAAATATGTGCCTGATATCATACTCTGCGATGTCATGATGCCTGTGATGGATGGTCTGGAATGTGTGAAAGCTCTGAAAGAAGAGGTTTCGACCTCACATATTCCGGTGCTGATGCTTACGGCTTGTGCTCTCGACGAGCAGCGTGTGGCCGGATATGAGCATGGAGCGGATGCCTACCTTTCAAAACCATTTAATCTGAACGTGCTTGCCGCAAGATGCCGCAACCTGCTCGCCAACCGGAAACTGATACGGGAGCTTTATGTTAACAATGGCCGGAGACGCACTGATGAAAAGTCAGACTCCGCAAAATTGACAGATAAAAAAGCTAAGCCGGCACCAGTCGACAAGAGCCAGCGACCCCGGTTCAGACCGAACGATGTGGAAAGCGAATTCTATACACGGTTTATAAATATAATTGAAAGCAGGCTTTCAGATCCTGATATCCAGATTTCGGAAATTGCTTCTGAAATGGGGCTCGGTCAATCGCAGTTTACAAGAAAGATCAAGGCTCTCACCAACTATACTCCGGTGGAGCTGATAAGAAATCTGCGTGTTCATAAGGCAAAAACCATGCTTCTCAATTCAGAAAAATCTGTGAGTGAAATTGCATTTGCGTTAGGATTTTCATCATTGGCTTATTTTTCCAAATGCTACAAAGATGCTTTCGGAGTATCGCCGAAAGAGACGAGAGAGGGCATGAGCAAATGATCTGAAACAACATTTGATGTAGAAAATACAACATTATTATAATGTAAATATTTTATATCTTGCTAATTTAAAGGGAAGTATGAATTTTCATATTTCCCTTTGAATTTTTATATGGAAATATGTTTCCAATGTTGCAAAAATTATATTAAAGTTGAAAAAAGGCTATGTTTAAAAAAATCGGCAATGATTTTTATTAATTCTGCAAACAAAAAAAAGTGATATTCGGGGCAACAAGTATTATATGCGAGGGGGTTGAGGTGATTGTAATTTTGCACCTGAACTTTTAACCAAAACCAACATAACATGAAAAAAGGAATCCTCAGCGCCCTCATGCTCCTGCTCTTTGCAGTGACGGCGTACTCACAGAACATCACTGTGCGCGGAACCGTTTATTCACGTGTAGACGACGAGCCCCTGATCGGTGCGACAGTCATGTGCGTGATAAACCAACAAGGAACAGCCACCGATATAGACGGTGGATTCTCTATCACAGTGCCGGAAGGCGCAACATTGAAATTCTCATATGTGGGATATCAGACATTAGAGCTTCCAGCTCAAGAATCGATGACAGTATATATGGATGAAGACACCGGTCTGCTCGACGAGCTTGTAGTGGTAGGTTATCAGACAGTACGCAAGGCCGACCTCACCGGTTCAGTTTCGGTGGTATCAACCAAATCTCTTGAAACAACTTCTGATACCGACCCGATGAGAGCTCTCCAAGGTAAAGTGCCGGGCATGACAGTGTCGGCTTCCGGTTCTCCTTCAGGCACAGGTACAGTCCGCATCCGTGGTATCGGATCTTTCAACTCTGATCAGAATCCTCTCTTCATCATCGACGGTGTACCGACTACAGCCACTTTGAACTCTCTCAACATGAACGATATCGAGAGTATGCAGGTGCTGAAAGATGCCGCTTCAGCTTCTATCTACGGTTCGCGTGCGGCAAACGGCGTGATCATCATCACCACCAAGAAAGGCAAAAGCGCCGGAAAAGTCAACGTGAGCTTCA
>CAZUNU010000117.1:0-9426 GCA_964622105.1 uncultured Sangeribacter sp.
TACAACTACAGAGAGGCTATTTAATCGCTTAAGTAAACAGCATTGGGACGCTATAAATAGCGTCCACCGAGCACCTCTAACCAACCACCTCTAACCAACCACCCGGAAACGAGCATCTGGGAAAAGCACCTGTAACCAACCACCTGTAACCAACCACCCGGTAACAGAAGAATAAGCCGAGTATAATAATTCGCTTCATAGCTAATTAGGGCGCTATATAAAGCTTCCCAACAAAATAATTATTTACACCGTATTAACTTAGCTGAAAAGTTACGAATTAAGGCTGAGTCAAAATAGATAATCTAATGTAATAAAGGGACATCGCAAAGCAATGTCCCTTTGAATAACAGATTTTTATCTTACGTACTGAAGATATTTCCACATTATTATTGAATTGTGCAACTACCTCAACTTATCCGAGCATTCCCTATTTATTTTCAATAAATTAGCGGATAAAGAGCAATTCGCGATACTTAGGAAGCGGCCAGATTTCGTTATCTACCATCAGCTCCAAAGCATCAATGTCTTTTCTGATCTCCTCCATAAGTGGGGCAACCTTATCATGATAAGCTATAGCTTTGTCGCGTTCGGTCGGCTTCCTGTTAGCTATGTGGCGTTCTTTGATCATTTGCTCCACAAGGAACTTGATGTTGTTGAGATGGCCAGCAATCTTTTCGATTGAAGCCATATCCTGGCCTCCGATCATCTTAGCAGTGTCACCATCAAAAAGTTCTTTCACCTTGAACACATTGTCAAGAAGAAGACGCTGATAAGTGATCGCTGCCGGAATAATATGATTGATGGCAAGATCACCAAGCACTCGACTCTCAATCTGAAGCTTCTTGGAATACATCTCCCATTTCACTTCATTTCTCGCCTCAAGCTCTTTCTTATTGAAAAGACCGGCTTTCTCAAACATCTCTACACTCGACGGCCAAAGATAAGAATCAAACATAATCGGAGCAGACGATTCCACATCCAAACCTCTTCTGCTTGCTTCCACTTTCCATTCATCGCTATAGCCGTTACCGTCAAATTGTATGGCTCTCGACTTAATGATATTGTCTCGGGCTTCGTCAAGAAGCACTTTCTCTTTAGCTTCACCCTTGGCAATGCGAGCCTCTACCCTTTCGGCAAACTCTTCAAGTTCTACGGCTACTGCGGCATTAAGTGCAATCAGAGCTGAAGCACAGTTTGCTGAAGAACCCACAGCTCTATATTCGAAGCGGTTTCCTGTGAAAGCAAACGGACTGGTACGGTTACGGTCGGTGTTATCAATCATCAGCTCCGGAATCTGATTTACATCCAGTCGAAGCTCACCTTTGCCTTGAAGGATTAACGCATCGGCGTCATTTTTTTCGATACGGTCAAGGAGTTCGTTGAGCTGTGTGCCGAGGAACATGGAGATAATAGCCGGAGGAGCCTCGTTAGCGCCTAAGCGATGTGCATTAGTAGCTGTCATGATAGATGCCTTAAGCAAAGCGTTGTGCTTGTGCACAGCTGCCATGACATTGCTGACAAACACAATGAACTCAAGATTTTCTTTCGGGGACTTACCCGGAGAGAAGAGAAGTTTGCCCGTATCAGTGCCAAGGCTCCAGTTATTGTGTTTTCCGCTACCATTGATTCCCGCAAAGGGTTTCTCATGAAGAAGCACTCTGAAATTATGGCGACGGGCCACTTCATTCATCACCGACATGAGTAACAGGTTATGATCGTTGGCAAGATTGGCTTCCTCAAAAATCGGAGCCAACTCAAACTGATTGGGGGCCACCTCATTATGGCGTGTCTTAGCAGGTATACCGAGACGATGACATTCTATCTCCAGATCAAGCATAAAAGCCTCAACCCTGCTCGGGATAGCACCAAAATAATGGTCTTCAAGCTGCTGGTTCTTGGCACTTTCATGGCCCATCAAGGTTCTGCCCGTCATAACAAGATCAGGGCGCGCGGCGTAAAGAGCTTCATCTACAAGGAAATACTCCTGTTCCCAACCAAGATAACAAAGTACATGCTTTACGTTCTCGTCAAAGAAACGTGCAACTCTGGTTGCGGATTTGTCTACAGCATTCAATGCTCGCAACAACGGAGTCTTATAATCAAGACTCTCGCCGGTATAAGAGATGAAAATTGTAGGAATACAAAGAGTGTTGTCAACGATGAAAGCCGGTGACGAGATATCCCATGCAGAGTATCCACGTGCCTCAAAAGTGTTTCTTATGCCACCATTCGGGAAACTTGAAGCGTCAGGTTCCTGTTGCACAAGTAGTTTACCGGAGAAAGTCTCAACCACTCCACCCTTGCCATCATGTTCGATGAAAGCATCGTGCTTTTCAGCAGTACCTCCGGTCATGGGCTGAAACCAGTGAGTATAATGTCTGGCACCCTGCTCTATGGCCCAACGCTTCATGCCTTCAGCAACGCTGTCGGCAACTTCACGGCTTATCTGTTTTTTATTGTCGATAGCATCCACGAGAGCCTCATAGGTAGTACGAGGCAGATATTCAAACATTTTCTGTCGGTTGAATACCTTTTCCGCATAGTATTTATCTACGCGTTCTTTCGGTATCTCCACCTTTACGGCCTTACGTGAAGAGGCTTCCTCTACACTTTTAAATCTTAAATCAGACATACACAGATTGTTATTTTATCTCTAAAATTTGTTATTTTCAGCAAAGATAACCCTTTGTATCCTCCTCTCCAAGAGGCGCCCTCAGTTACTATATCCCCACCAATTACGAGACCAAATTATTTTCATCACCGGTCAGGAACCGGGACAAATTATTTCTTACCCTCCAGAAGCCGGGTCATGGCTTTCATTGTGTTCTCTCTCGAATTGAATCCGGTGAGACGCACATATCCTTCTCCATTCGAACCGAATCCGCTTCCGGGAGTGGTGGAGAATCCATAATCATGAAGGAAACGGCTGAACAATTCCCATGAATCTTCTTTCCCTTTTGAAGAAACCCACACGTATGGTGAATTGGTCCCACCAAATACTGCAAATCCTATTTTTTTGAAAGTATCTGCTATCAGAGCTGCGTTCTCAAGATAATAATCAGAATTGGCTTTCACTGCTGCTCTTCCCTCGGGAGTATAAAGAGCGGCGGCCGCTTTTTGAGCTACATATGAAGCACCATTGAATTTTGTAGTCTGGCGTCGGTTCCATAAAGTATTAAGTGAAACCTCTTCCCCATTCTTAAATAAGCCTTTCACCGTTTTGGGCACCACTGTATAACCGCAACGAAGACCTGTAAAACCGGCAGTCTTTGAAAAACTCCTTACTTCAATTGCCACTTTCTCCGCACCATCGATTTCATATATTGATCTTACAGCCTCTTCAGTTCTCACAAACGACTCATATGCCGAGTCATAAATGATAAGGCAACCGTTTTTAACAGCATAATCCACCCAGACTTTCAATTCAGCTTTGGTGATAGCTACTCCGGTTGGATTATTAGGGAAACAGAGGAAAATCACATCCGGACGCTCAGTAGGCAACGAAGGCAAGAAGTTGTTTGTTGGGTCACAGTCAAGATAGATTAGCTTGCTCCATTTTCCATTCTCCATAATTCCGGCTCTACCATCTATTACGCTGTCGTCCACATAAACGGGATATGCAGGATTCATGACTGCAACCTTGCAATCCCTTGAATATATATCGCCGAGGTTGCCGAGATCACTTTTAGCCCCGTCACTGACAAAGATATCCTCCGGTTGTATATCTATACCCTTCTCTTTATAATCTATTTCGGAAATCGCATTCCTCAGGAATGCATAACCCTGTTCCGGACCGTAACCATGAAAACTATCCGCACGGCTAAGTTCATCCACCGCCTCATGCATTGCCTTAATTACACATGGAAACAACGGACGCGTGACATCACCGATGTCCATACGTATTATCTCCTCACCGGGATGCGTCTCCCTGAAATTAGCTACTCTTTTTCCTACTTCAGAGAAAAGATATGATACTGGCAACAGCCGGAAATTATCATTAACCTCAATCATTTTTTACCTAAATTTTGAAAAACCTTAAATATTTTCGTAGAAATAGACTCCCTCTGCCACAGTCTCTGCAGGACCGGTCATATATACATGACCGTCGTTTTCATCATACCTTATATGCAGTGTGCCGCCAAGGAGATGAATGTCTGCTTCCGGACCGGTCAAACCTTTCTTATAAGCTGCTACAAGAGTGGCGCACGCTCCTGTGCCACAAGCAAGCGTTTCACCCGATCCTCTTTCCCAAACTCTCATTTCAAGTCGGTCAGGAGAGATTACCTTTACAAACTCGATATTTGCCTTCTCAGGCCATATATCTGCCTTCTCAAGGAGTCGACCGTAATGATGGATATCATCATCAGTAATTTCATCTGTAAAAATCACGCCATGAGGATTACCCATTCCAATGCCCGTGATCTTCAGTTTTCTTCCGTCGATTATGACTTCCTGATCAATCATTGTGCTTTCCGCATCACCTGTCGCAGGGATTTCTCCTCTTTTCAGATAAGCGGGGCCCATGTCGACCGTGATTTTCTTTACCTCACCATTTTCAGGATGAAGTTTAAGCACCTTTGTCCCTGCCAATGTCTCGAGAGTAATTGTTGTTTTATCCGTGAAGCCTTTGTCATATACGTATTTGGCAACACAGCGGGAGCCGTTTCCACACATCTGCGCTTCTGAACCGTCTGCATTAAACATGCGCATACGAAAATCGGCGCTTGCGGAGGGTAAGATGGCTATCAACCCGTCACCGCCAACGCCGAAATGTCTGTCGCTGATTTTTCTTGATAATGTTGGGAAATCTTCGCTTCTCACCTCGTTTGAGGTGGGAGATCCAAGGGTATCGATATATACATAATCGTTACCTGCTCCTTGCATCTTGGTGAAATATAGTCTTTTCGATTCAGACATATATCAATTTATTAATTTACACTACCTGAAACTTCTCTTCAGGTTTGATTCATGAAAAAGCAACCGTTCTTAAAAGCACAAATTCATGTACCTTAAAAGAAAATAATCAACCGCAAAATTATTACAAATTTGTCTATCTTACAAATTAAAAAGTCTTTTTTACTTAAAAATACAATAATCTAATTATTGAATACTCATTTCTGCTTGATTTTACCAATATCCGGGATTATCTCACATACTCATTTCCAAAATTATGTCATCAGCAATCATCAACCCCTCATCTGTAAGTCTGATATTCCCCTCAACCAACTCTAACTTCCCGGATCCCACGATTTTTTTAGAATTACTTAATAATTTTTGCAAAGCTTTTTCCCCGAAATCCTTTCTGAAATCCTCCAAATTGAGACCCTTTTTCATTCTCATGGCCAACATGATTCTCTCCTCTTTCAACTCTTCATCAGTGAGAATTTCCTCAATATAACGTTCTCCATCAGCTGAGGAGCCCGAACGCTTCCCATCACCAAAATAATTTATATAACCTCGTATATCATTAGGATTGGCTCTTCGCGTGCGTTGGCCATCATATGAATGAGCCGATGGCCCCAATCCAAGATATGGATTACCAAGCCAATACCTCTGATTATGTATGGACTCTCTTCCGGGCAACGCATAATTTGAAAGCTCATATTGGTGATAACCGGCTTTTCCAAGCTCCTTCCTTAAGTAAATCCACATTTCCACACACTCTTCTTCCGTGGGGAAAGAGAGTCTTCCCTGCTCGCGAAGCGCCGTCAAAGCCGTGCCCTCTTCAAACATCAAAGAATACGCAGAGATATGAGCCGGCCTAATATTGATCACTTTATTAACCGTATCTTTCCAACTTGCAAGAGCTTGACCCGGAAGTCCAAATATCAGATCCACTGTATAATTGTCAAAATTTTTACGCAAAATATCTACTGCCTTGAGAGCACCCCCGGAATTATGGTTTCTCCCGATTATCTTGAGTTCCTTATCATTCAAGCTCTGCACCCCCATGCTTATGCGATTGACTCCGCATTGCTTCCAAACTTCGCAAGCCTCTTCCGTCACATCCTCCGGATTCACTTCAATAGTAAATTCATCCCAATCGTCGGTTTTTCCTGAAATTTCCTTAATTTTGCTCACTAAATAAGAGAGTGCTCCCAAAGGCATCAGTGATGGTGTTCCTCCTCCTATATATAAGGTGGAGGGAACAGTCTTCAATTCCTCCCGGCGTTGTATAAATTCGGAAACCAGACTTTCCGTAAATCTTTTCCAGTCAACACCTCTTCCTCCTCCGCTGAAGAAATCGCAATAGAGGCATTTTTTTCTGCAAAACGGAATATGAATGTAAATTCCTGTCTCTTGTTTATTGATTTCTTGAAAGTTAACTTCATTGCCGGCCATAATTGAATGAATTTAGTCTTTGCGAAATTAATACTTTTCTTGGAAATATGTTTTTTAACATATATTTTTTCAGACATCAATTAAGAAATTTTTACTAAATTGCAACGCTTTTAAGCCAAAGAGGCGATTATGCTGTCATCTTCTCTCCGAATACAGCGTAATTTGGAGCATCAGTGACACACCATTAAAATCTTATACAGAATGAAGATTTACAAAACTAACGAAATCAAAAACATTGCCCTTCTCGGTTCAAAGGGCTCGGGAAAAACCACACTTGCAGAGTCGATGCTCTTCGAGTGTGGAGTTATAAAACGCCGTGGTAGTGTAGCAGCCGGAAACACCGTGTCTGACTATTTCCCGGTTGAAAAGGAATACGGCTATTCCGTTTTCTCGACTGTATTCAATGCTGAATTCAATGGTAAAAAGCTCAATGTGATTGATTGTCCGGGAGCTGATGACTTTGTAGGAAATTCTTACACTGCACTCGGTGTCTGCGACACCGGTGTAATCGTGGTTGATACCAATTACGGAGTTGAGGTCGGTACCCAGAATATTTTCCGTACTACAGAAAAACTCAAAAAGCCCGTTATGTTCGCTCTCAATCAGATTGATGGCGAAAAGGCTGACTACGACAATGTTATTGAAGAGCTTCGCGAGCATTTCGGTAATAAAGTTGTTCAGATCCAGTATCCTCTGGAATGTGGTCCGGGTTTCCACTCTATGATCGACGTGCTTCTCATGAAGAAATATGAGTGGGGTCCTGACGGAGGCGTACCAACTATTTCAGAGATTCCCGCTGATCAGCAGGAGAAAGCTGATGAGCTCCACCGTGTGCTTGTAGAGGCAGCCGCTGAGAACGACGAAACCCTCATGGAGAAATATCTTGAAGAAGATCATCTCACGGAGGATGAGATGCGTGAAGGCATCCGTAAAGGTATGATCCTGCGCGACATCTACCCTGTCTTTATCGTAAGCGCACAGAAAGACATGGCTGTTCGCCGTATGATGGAATTCCTTGGCAACGTTTGTCCGTTCGTATCTGACATGCCGGATCCAGAGACCATCAGCGGTCAGCCTGTAGCTCCGGATGCGAATGGACCGCTTTCTGTATTCTTCTTCAAAACATCAGTTGAGCCCCATATCGGTGAAGTATGCTATTTCAAGGTTATGAGCGGCACATTGAAAGCAGGTGATGATCTTGATAACGTTTCACGTGGTGGCAAAGAGCGTCTTGCCCAGATCTTCACAGTTTGCGGCCAGCTCCGCACTCCAATCGAGAAACTTGAGGCCGGTGATATAGGCGCAGCTGTGAAATTGAAAGACGTTCGCACAGGCAACACTCTCGATGGTAAAGGTTGCGACTATCAGTTTGACTTCATCAAATATCCTGCTCCCAAATTCATCCGCGCAATTAAACCGGTCAATGAAAGTGACTCTGAGAAACTCATGGGTATACTCAACCGTATGCACGGTGAAGATCCCACATGGGAAATCGAACAGAGCAAGGAGCTGAAACAGACTCTCGTGAAAGGTCAGGGTGAATTCCATCTCCGCACACTCAAATGGCGTATTGAAAACAACGAGAAGCTGCCGATTGAATTCCAGGAAATGAGAATACCCTACCGTGAGAC
The DNA here is from genome assembly GCA_964622105.1 of uncultured Sangeribacter sp. Classification (GTDB taxonomy): domain Bacteria; phylum Bacteroidota; class Bacteroidia; order Bacteroidales; family Muribaculaceae; genus Lepagella. The sequence goes on from CAZUNU010000117.1 coordinate 7,974, forward strand.
TATCACCAAGGCTGCTCGTGCCGACTATCGCCATAAGAAACAGAGTGGTGGTTCAGGTCAGTTCGGTGAGGTTCATCTTATCATCGAGCCTTACACTGAGGGCATGCCTGAGCCGGATTCTTACAAGTTTGGAAACCAGGAGTTCAAACTCAACGTCCGCGACAAGCAGGAGATTCCTTTGGAATGGGGTGGCAAGCTCGTAGTCTACAACTGCATCGTAGGTGGTGCGATCGACGCTCGTTTCATACCGGCTATCGTCAAGGGTCTCATGGACCGTATGGAACAGGGACCGTTGACCGGCTCATATGCACGCGACGTTCGCGTAATGATCTACGACGGAAAGATGCACCCGGTAGACTCAAACGAAATCTCATTCCGTCTTGCAGGCCGCAATGCATTCTCTCAGGCTTTCAAGAACGCGAATCCCAAGATTCTTGAGCCTGTCTACAACGTAGAGGTTCTCACTCCCGATGAGACTATGGGCGATGTGATGAAAGACCTTCAGGGTCGTCGCGCGATCATCATGGGCATGGAGAGCCAGAAACTCAATGCACGTGTTCCGCTGAAAGAGATGAGCTCTTACAGCACTTCTCTCAGCTCCATCACCGGCGGCCGAAGCAGCTTCACAATGGAGTTTGACAACTATGAGCTTGTGCCGGGCGACGTTCAGGAGAAGCTCTTGAAAGAATATGCTGCTACTCAGCAGGAAGACTGATCAGTTTAGTCTGATACTTATTTTAGTAATGACAGACAGATTTCTTAACAAGCCTAAACAGGGTTGATTCAACCCTCCTAATCAACCGCTAACTTATAGCAGCAGGGGCGATCATTACGATCGCCCCACTTTTTTGCCCGAATCAAAATTAATGATCCACCTTTATAATGAAAAATCCGGCTCTCCATGAAGAAGAACCGGATTCGAATTATCTGGACAATTTACTACGCTCTTTCTTTAGAACCAACGTGTGTAAGCGAAGTCCTGACGGTGAGGAAGCTCGGCATTGTTGGGATACATACGGAGTGCATAGCGGAATACACCTGCATTGGTGAGTTTGCTCTTGAGCTCGTAGGTATATACGTTGCCAACTTTGCTGACAACCTTGAGTTCCTCTGTACCGACAAACTCGCTGTGGCCATCGTGATCGCGATATTTCACAACCTCTACACCGATAGAGTCACCGAGACCCTTGGTGTCGATCACGCACTTAATCTCGATTGGATTACCTGTGCGTACAGCTGATTTACCCATGTAACCATCCTTTATGTCTACGCTGAGAATCTCGACCTCATTCCATTTGGAAGCAACCTCCTCTTTCCAAGCCACGATTTCACGAGCCTTGGCGAAGTTATTCTTCTTGAGCTCAGCAGAACGTTTAGCCTCCGGCTCATAGAGACGGTAGATATAATCGTCGAGCTGACGCTTCATTGTGAAGTGAGGAGCGATGTGGCCGAT
>CAZUNU010000118.1:0-2098 GCA_964622105.1 uncultured Sangeribacter sp.
ATCAGTGAAGTTACGGAAGCTGTACAGATGTCGAAAGCCGGTCTCACAGAAGAGGGAAAGCCCCTGGCTTCGCTTCTTTTCGTAGGGCCAACCGGAGTAGGAAAGACAGAAGTGGCGAAAGTGCTCGCTGCGGAACTTGGTATAGAGTTGCTGAGGTTCGACATGAGCGAATATACGGAGAAACATACGGTAGCCAAACTTATTGGTTCGCCGGCGGGATACGTGGGCTATGAGGACGGCGGTCTGCTGACAGATGCCGTGAGGAAGAATCCGAATGTCGTGCTCCTCCTTGATGAGATCGAGAAGGCCCATCCGGATATCTACAATATTCTCCTGCAGGTGATGGATTATGCCCGACTCACCGACAACAAGGGTAATCGAGCTGACTTCCGCAACGTGATACTCATAATGACGAGCAACGCCGGGGCGCAATATGCCTCTCATGCCATGGTAGGTTTCGGGAATACCGTCACTACCGGAAGCGCGATGATGAAAGAGGTGAAGAAGATTTTCAAGCCGGAGTTCCTCAACAGACTTTCGCGGACTGTGGTTTTCAACGATATGACCCGCGAGATGGCTTCGCTGATTCTTGAAAAGAAACTCAATCAGCTCCGCCGTCAGCTTAAGGCAAAGAATGTGGAGCTCAATCTATCTGAGGAGGCGCGTGAAATGCTTCTGAAAGAGGGCTTTGTGAAGGAATATGGCGGAAGGGAGATTGACCGCGTGATTTCAGCACGGCTCAAGCCCTTGCTTATGCGCGAATTGTTGTTTGGGCGACTTAAAGATGGGGGAATCGCCAATGTGACTCTCGAATCCGATAAATTGGTATTGTCATGATATTTGCACTTGACGAGGAGATAGCTTTCCCTGATCCGAGATTAGGAGAGCCCGACGGACTTTTCGCTATAGGGGGCGATCTGAGCGTAGACCGACTGCTCTTGGCGTATGGCTATGGCATCTTTCCATGGTATTCTTTCCGCGATTCGGATGAGCCGATGTGGTATTGCCCGATGGAGAGATTCGTGATTTTTCCTGAGGAGATCCATGTGTCGCACTCTATGCGGACTTTGATTAATAAAAAGCGCTATCGGGTTACGCTGAATCAAGATTTCGAAGGGGTGATAAGCAATTGCAGCAGATTGCGAGCAGATATGGAGGGTGCTTGGCTCGGAGACGAGATGATTGAGGCTTACACAAGGCTAAATGAGTTGGGTTTCGCTGCAAGTGTTGAGGTATGGGATGGCGAGAGCCTTGTGGGTGGCCTTTATGGCGTGAACATAGGTAATACTTTTTTTGGTGAAAGCATGTTCTCGCTCGTGCCGAGTGCAAGCAAACTGGCCTTGATTCACCTGGCCAAAGTATTTCAAGAATATGGAGGCAAATTGATCGACTGCCAGTTTGAGACGCCTCATCTGAAGTCGATGGGCGGCCGCTACATAGATTATGAGGAATATCTTAAGATAATACAGAGTGACTGAACTACGCATATACGAAAAAACGGCAACGATCTCGCGTTGCCGTTTTTGTATGATGTTCACAAGAAGTTATTTCTTTTTGTTCTTGCAGCAGTCATCGCCTTTCTTGCAATCCTTGCCATCACATTTGCCGTCGCATTTCTTTTCAGCTGCGGCTTTGTCTTTAGTGCAAGTTTTGCCGTCTTTGCAAGCCTTGTCTTTTGCGCAAGCCTTTCCATCCTTGCATGCGTGGTCTTTAGCTGCGGCGTCTTTGCAAGCGTGGTCGCCTGTGCAAGCTTTACCGGTCTTTGCACAAGTCTTATCTGCAGCTTTTGCAGAAGCGTTAGCCTTGGTGGTGGGAGCCACCTGATAGTCTAACTTTGCGAACGCGGCCTTGAGATTCTCCTCATTGGTCTTGTCAGCATCGTAAGTCACGACCACTACCTGATTCTCGAGGTCGGTTGTAATATTTGATACGCCCTTCTCGAAGCGGAGGTTCTTCTTGATCTTGTTCTCGCAGTTCTGACAGCTCATCTGAGGCTGAGTGGTGACTACAAATTCCTTGAGTGTCTTTGCAGAAAGCGACATCGTGGCAATCACGAGGAGGCAGAGGGTAAGGAGTTTCTTCATTCTTATCGGTTTTT
>CAZUNU010000118.1:2198-7192 GCA_964622105.1 uncultured Sangeribacter sp.
GCCATGGCTCCATGCACAGGTCCCCATATCATTGTGGAGTCGAAATTGGGGCTCCAGGGGTCGGATGCAAAGATAATAGGATTCTTCTGCTTGAAGTTGGTGAGATTCTCTCCGCCTGCGTAAATTGAGAAATGACGGAACCATCGCGTCACTTGAAGATTAAGCTGCGGGAAGGCCTTGAAGCGCGGTGACCACGACCATTGTCCATTGTCGAGCAGATAGGGTGACGGCATACGTCCTCCGCCATTGTATTGAAGGGTTGCATCAAACTGCCATATGTCCATGGGAGTGGAATAAGAGGCTGTAAGTAGCGCTTTATAGCGGGAGGTGAGAGGCTTCTCCATGAGCACGCCGTTGTATGTGGTCTTGACATCGTTGAGGCGATAAGCGGCGGTGACAGAGAGTCCGAAAGATGATTCATATGTGGCATCTACTTGAAAAGTATGTGAATATGACCGCCCCTTAAGATTCCCGATAGTGAGGGAGTGGGGATCGGAATCATAATCGGCTATCACCTGACGATAGAAATGGGTGTAGTAGTATTCAGCATTCAGTTTTATGGTCTCTGCATTGATCGGAATAGACCAATCGACGTTGAACCCATAGTTGGCCGATTCCTCCTGGTTCAGATTCTCTACCACAAGATTGCGTCCGCTTGCAAGGAGATAATTGAATTCGGCCCAACCGAACACTGAGCGGAAACCTTTACCGGCCGATGCCCTCAGATTGACATTCTCCACCGGTGAATAACGGATATTGAAGCGTGGAGTGGCAAACCAGCCGTAGATTGAGCTCCAGTCGCCTCTGATCCCGGCCATGGCAGTGATTTTATCTGATGGTTTCCACGTATATTGGGCATAGGCTCCGGCCGTGGTTTCATATTCATCAAGTTTAGAGTAAGGCAGTGAGGCATCGTTCACTTTGCGCAGATGCTGTCGGAAACTGTCGTAGTTGTATGAGAGGCCTGTGGAGAGAGAATGGGCTTCGGTGAAATCTGTCTCAAATATGAGCTGTGCATAGGCATTCCATTCATCTACGTTATATCCTTTAAAACCGTATGTGGCCTCCATATCATGAAATGATCCGTTTGCCATTAAAGCAATGTTGGCGTTATGCTCACGGTTGAGAATGAAGGCGTGCTTCATGTAAGCCTCATAGCGGTTGGTGAGCATATCAATGCGGTAGGGACTTGAATGATTTGAAGAATGATGGGTGAGTTGGCCGGCTTCACTTTTCTCATTAAGATAGCCGATACCACCGTGGAAAATATACTTGGTTCCGAAATATTTCCAGCGGTTCTGAAGATTTACCTGGCGGATATCGGGAGTGTCGGTGAAGCCATCGTCGTTGGAATCATGGTTCATGAAGCGGTCTTCGTAGTGCATAAGAATTTCTGAGGCAAGACGATCGGTGAATTTCCGGTTGGCATCTACGTTTGCTTCCACCTTGAGCTCAGAATCGAGATAAGCATTGACTGCCACACCCTGGGGATCATCCGGCTTGAGGTATTCCACATCTATCTGGCCCGACATGGATTCAAACCCGTTTTTCACAGAGCTGCTGCCTTTAGAAACGCTTATGCTTTTCATCCAGGGACCGGGTACATATCGCAAAGCATACGGACGGGCCGCGCCACGGAAATTGGGCATATTTTCCGTGAGGAGCTGCACGTAGCTTCCGGAGAGGCCGAGAAGTTTTATTTGCTTGGCTCCCGTGGCAGGGTCAGAATAATTAACGTCTACCGAGGGGTTGGTAGTGAAGCTCTCCCCAAGATTGCAGCAGGCTGCCTTGAAGAGCTCAGTCTGATTTATTTTGAACGCGTTTTCCGCCCCACCGAATTTGAACGATCCTATTCGTTTCTTTTCAACAATGAAATCGTCGAGTTCATTCCATGTGACGGTATCTGTCACGTTCTGAGCGGCTATTTCCGTTGACAGCGACAGGGCACACCCGGGTAAGAGAAGCGAAAATGCAATTGATTTACGAATGAAAGAAAACATATGCAAAGTTAATGAATTAATCCTACCGAAGCAATAGTCAGAATTAGGTATAGTAAGATGTATAACCGGGTACGGGACGGCCATATGAAACAATAATCGGTTTGAAACCGTTATTAAACAGTAGAAGTTGATAAACTTTTTAAGCAGGAAAAAATTTGATATTCCAAGATGGGAAGATTCTACTCGAAACTATATCCACATCCGGAGGAAAAAGGGCTTTACGGATTATTCAACGATAGCTTTCCTCCAATTCTCGACGGGGTGACACTGACAGTTGAGAATTATGCCCACTGGCTTCATGAGTCAGGGCGCATGCCGTGTGTGGTGACTCCATGGAATCCAGAGAGGGAAGACTACGCTTATCCCGTGATGCGGTTTTTCTCTCTTCCCATTGCTTCACGTCATCCTTACCGGTATGGCTATCCCAAACTTGATCCCTTCATATGGCAACGTCTTAGAGACACCGATTTCAAGCTTGTGCATGCTCATTGTCCATTTTCCTCAGGCCGCTTGGCCGTCTATGTAAAAAAGAAACAGGGAGTGCCTTTGATCGGCACATTTCATTCAAAATACCGTTCGGACCTTGAGCATTCTTTCAAACATGTGCCATGGATGGTGCCGATCATAATGAAAAGGATATTAAATTTCTTCAACGCATGCGATGAGGTATGGATTCCTCAGGCTCAGGTGGAAGAGACTGTGAGGGAATACGGCTACAAAGGTCCTCTTACTGTTGTGGAGAACGGTAATGACTTTGCTTCAATTATCAAGGGTGATTTATGGGATTACAAAACTGCCGCCAAAAAGAAGCTCGGATTTGGAGAAGATGAGATATGTCTGCTCTTCGTAGGTCAGCATATCTGGGAAAAGGGAATCAGGATAATCATCGAATCTCTTGCCCAGCTTAAAGGGAAGGTGAACTTTCGGATGAACTTCATAGGCAACGGTTATGCGAAGGATGAGCTGGAGAAGATGGTGACCGAGCTCGGATTAGAAGACAGAGTGAAGATAAACGGTGTGATTAATGATCGCGACACTCTGAGCACATACTATGCTGCAAGCGATCTCTTCCTTTTCCCTTCATTTTATGACAACGCGCCGTTGGTGGTGAGGGAAGCTGCTGCCATGGGAACTCCTTCTGTGCTTCTGAAAGACTCTACTGCTTCCGAAGTTGTGACGGATGAACACAACGGTTTCTTGGTGGAGAGGAGTCCACGGGCATTTGCAGAGTTGATCACTAAATTAACTGTAGACCGGGACAGGCTTCGCACCGTAGCCACAGGCGCACGCCATTCATTGGTGAGAAGTTGGGAGGATGTAGTGGGAGAAGTGAGAGACCGATATGACACACTGATAAAACTTAATAAAAGAAAATGAGCCGGACTGACATGACCCCTGATGCAGGTGAGAGAAATGGTGGACAACCTTTGCAGGATACTCAAACTACGTCAGCGACTGCCGCAACAACGGCTGTGGCTGCCGACGGTTCAGTGTCGGCCACTGAGACAGCATCTGTGCCGGACAAAAGCTTTTTCTCAATGTGGAAGGTGCTCCTCCCGGTTGCCATAGGTTTGGGAGTGGTGGCTATCATGTTCTGGCACGATGCAAAAAAGGAGAATCTTGCAGAGGTCTGGCACAGTATCCATTTCGATGCCAGGGTATGGGTTTGCATCTTCATGGCTTTACTTTTCATGTTCGGGCGCGACTTCGGTTTAAGCTGGCGTTTCAGGGAACTCACCGACAAACAGCTACGCTGGGGACAGGCATTCAAGATAGATTTTCTTTGTGAATTTACATCCTGCATAACTCCGTCAGCAGTTGGGGGAAGTTCGTTGGGTATGGTGTTTCTCAACTCGCAGGGTATAGAGATAGGCCGTGCAACTACGCTTATGATCACTACGCTCTTCCTTGACGAGCTTTTCTTTGTGGTGTTCTGTCCTATCGTGATACTCTTGACTCCCGCGAAGGAGATTTTCTCCTCCATAGGGGTAAGTTTTTCTCATGGCATAAAACTTACGTTCTGGCTCGTATATGCGGCTATATTCGTATGGACCCTCATTCTTTTCGCAGGCATAATCTGGAAGCCTGAATGGATACGTTCGCTACTTCGCCGCATATTCAGCTGGCGATGGCTGCGTAAATGGCAGAAACCGGCTGTGACACTCGGCGACAATATGGTGGCCACTTCTATTGAACTTCGGAAGAAACCCTTCCGTTTCTGGCTCAAAGTGTTCGGTGGCACCGCACTTTCATGGACCTCACGTTATCTTGTGGTGAACGCTCTGTTTTTCGGATTCCTGCCCTCTTCTGATCCGTGGCAGTGGGTAATTTTTGCCCGTGAATTTGTGATCTGGGTTGTCCTTATGGTGAGTCCGACACCTGGCGGATCCGGCATAAGTGAGTGGATATTCTCGGAGTATTATGGAGATATCATTCCTACTGCCGGTCTTGCTTTGATACTTGCAATTTTCTGGCGTGTAATTTCTTATTACGTCTATTTAGGAATTGGTGCTGTGATCGTGCCGGGTTGGTTGCGCCAGACCATCGACCGTTTCCAGGCAAGAAAAGCATCCGCGAAGGCTGCAAATGCGGCTGCGGATGCTTCGAATACAGCTACCAATACTTCGAATACAGCAACGGATATTGCCAATCGAACTAATGCGGATGCTTCGAAATAATTATCTGAACACTGAGAGTGAGAGGATAAACATAACTACAATGCAGAGGAAAAAGATGCCGGCGAATACGTAGGCGCATTTCGTGAGCACTCTGGCTGCATAGGGGTTCTGATTCTCGATGAGCAATGCAATAAGGTTGGAGAATACCGACATGTAGATGAAGAACTCACCGATGTAAACCCACCAGGGAGCATGGAAAACTGCCGTGACAATAATAAGAGCCACCACAATTATCAATGCCACGATGACTCCCGCTTTTGATCTGAACATATTTAGTTTTTATTCTTAATTGTTATTACTTTTTACGTTAGTTATT
>CAZUNU010000118.1:7292-9413 GCA_964622105.1 uncultured Sangeribacter sp.
CCGGATGCCTCCGGCATTATTTATCGGTGTAGCTTGAAGCCGTAAGGACGGCCGTCGACATCGTTGAGCAACGCTATGTAGAATCCTCTGGGTTCGCTATCGAGGTTGAATACAGCCGTGTCGGTGTCATGGTAGGTCAGCATTCTTACCAGAGCACCCTCCATATTGTAAAGCCGAGCCATTCGGACAGGTCTGGGAAGTCGTATCTGATAATGGCCGTCGCCAACCGGTGTTACAACGGGCTCCGTTATGTTGATCTTTTCATCAAACATAGCTAAGCGTTTTTCACGTTCGGCAGTAGTTTCAGCCATAAAGAGATCGTGGAATTTGAAAGGTTCGTATTCATCTTCCGGCTCCTCCGGATTTTCCTCCGGCTTTTGAGCTATCCCCGGAAATTCTGTGGCTTCTTCTCGCATTATCCAGATCTCTCCGTCTGATTCTATTCTCCGGAATTCGGAGTCTTGGAAATATCGGTTGAGAGAGTAATCAATGCAATCAGCAATGTCGCCCCAGGCCGCTATAGCATCCGAAGGTATACGGCTGTCATAGCGGATATACTCGATGTCGCGTGCATACTGAGAGAGTAGTTTGTTGATCTCCACATCGGCATGGTCAGGACTGAAACCGGATTTGAGACTATATCCAAGAATAGGCATAGCCTTGTTTTCAGCAGAGATTATAACTGATCTACCGGCCGGATGATTGTAGATGTAGAAAGGGGTGAAGAGACGGTCGGTGGTAAGACGTTTTCCATTATAGACGAGTTTTGGCTTGGCCATGACCTGACCGGCCGCGGCGTTGAAAAATTTCTCAGCAATACGCGAGGCCTCCTTTTGGCTCACCGTCTCCGCAAAGACTGACTGCAAACCAACAGCTATATAAATATATACTAATATTTGTTTCAGTAGATATCTCATACCTGTATAACGTATCACGGTCTTAGAAATTTCACTTAATAAGAAAAGGATTTCCGAAAACTCGGAAATCCTTTTCTGTATCGGTTTAAATTGTAATTAGTAATTATTCAGGCATTGCTGATCAGAACTCCACTTCCTCTCGGTTGCCCTCTACTACTTTCCAGAGATGAGTAAACTTGAACTGGCCTTTACCTACAAGGAGATACTCTACCACGTATTTCTGGGTGCCGTTGGCTGTATAAGCTGTGAAGGTGAACGTGTAGGTTACGTCCATGCCGTCAACAAGCTGAGCGTCGCCGTCAACGATTGAAAGAGCTCCGGGGAAAGACTCGGTTGCAAAGCGTTTGAGTATAAGAGCGGAGATCTGTTCGTCAGACATGCCATCATATTCAGTATAGCCTTCGGGAGCATTACTCTTGGCAGTAGTTGCACGAACGTCGACGTTGCCATAGTAAGCGGAAGCACCTGACCAGAACTCTGCATTGTCGCGGTAATCAATAAACGGAGGACCCGGTTTGCTGCCGTTTGCCGGCTGTGCATCAGGATAGAGTTTCTTGGTTACGTTGGTGAACACCCAATCCTTCACAGCCATATAGTAGGTGTAGGAGGGATCTGTGTTGTAGGCATAGGGAAGCTCCATTTCAACGGAGGGGTTGAATTCCCAAGCGTTGTTGTTGCGAGTGAACTTCTCTGTGATTGGCTCCACGCCATTGTCATATACCCACTGTCCATCTGTCTTTGTGTATTCACGAGCCTTGTAGGAGGTAACCTTATTGGAATCGTAATACTTGTAGACCACGAACTCCGTTACGTCGTTGCTTGCGTATGGAAGCAGGGCGTTGAGATAAACTGGAAGAAGTTCATCTGGCAATGAGCCGCTGAGGTTTCCGTAGCTCTGACCCATAGCAGTGTAATCAGCGGGCTGGAGAATGGCCATCGATCCGGGAACAGACCATGCAGAGCCGTTATACTTATAGATGGCGTTCTTGTTGACTACAGGTACAGGAGCCAAAGCTGCGTGGGTTGAAGCGGAGCGGGTGGCTTCACCGTCCATCAGTTTCACATTTCTTACCTCCCATGTACCGCACTTGGTGGCATTGCCTTTGTAGCAGAAACCGATCTGGATGGTCTTGCCGTTGTAAGCGGAGAGGTCGATATCACCTGAAGCAACGAATGTCCAGCTCATGCTTTGGGGACGCTGCGG
>CAZUNU010000119.1:0-9269 GCA_964622105.1 uncultured Sangeribacter sp.
AGCAGAAACTCGTCGACACCGCAGGTCGCGTCGACAAATTCCGCAGCCGTTACGGCAACCGTGCAAAGAAGTAATAGCTTCCAAAATCAAAAACAATCATCCGGTAAGGCTGATGCCTCTCCGAGATTCAGGAAAAACCGTGTTCATGACGATGAGCGCGGTTTTTATTTTATATTCTCTGTTAATCTCAAAATTTTTTACGAAATTTTTTTCATCACAGTGTCACATATAACACCCGGCTTCGTATAATAGATGAACGGCAACTTAAAAGGCCTTCTACTAAATCAATTTTTTACCAATAAACTCCAAAATGAACGGAAAAGGCATCACCGATACATTTACACGGCTACGGTCAAAGCTCAAGCTTATGGCATCGGCTATTTTGCGTGATGACGATGATGCGGAAGATGCCTTGCAAGACGCTTTCTGTCGTCTTTGGAAAAGGTCGGGTAAAATTGAAGAAGAGAATGTCGAAGCAAATGCATGCCTTGCAGTGAAACACGTCTGTTTCGACATTCTGAGAAAAAGGGGAGCGAGAGCCTCAACTTCAATTGATGATGACAATCAGATTGAGGATAAAACTGAAGCCTCCTCCATCTGGACCACCTCAGAGATGGAAACCTTTACCCAACAGCTTGTTTCAAAACTTCCTGATCGGCAGAGAGAAATATTTGAGATGGCTTCGGAAGGAATCGATAATGATATAATCGCCATACGCCTTGGAATTTCAGAAGAGGCAGTGCGACAAAACCTCTGCAGAGCCCGTAAAGTTCTGCGCAAAGAATATGGGAAACTGATATGATTAAGCTATATAACGAAAACGCACTCAGTCGAGAAGAGCTGATCCAATTGTGTGAGCTCTATTTCGAAGGCGAGCTCTCACGCGCTGAGGAGAAGATGCTCTCTCTTGTGCTTGCTAACACTAAAGAAACGGGAGGCATTATTGATGAAGCACTGTTCGTCATGGGAATAGAAAAAGCATCTTCAACGGCCCATGAAAGACCGACTTCAACAGGTGTAAGCTCAAGTTCGGAACGCATAGGTAATGCCTTTAAGAAAAAGTGGAAGCGTATAGCCTACTCCGGTATAGCTGCAGCTATTGCGATGGGAGGCCTATGGACAATATGGAAAATTTCCGGCAGCTCTCATGAATCTCAACCGGAAACACTTTACACTGTCTTCATTAATGGCAAGGAAGTGAAAGATCCTGAAGAAGCTATCCGCTACGCCCAAAACAGTTATTCTGAATGCATGGCTCTGATAGCGCGGATGGAACAGCTTGAAGAACAAACAATGGACAGGGTTGACGAAAAAATGAATGCTTATGAAGAAACCATTCATTTGGCTGAAAAGCAGATCGGAGACTTTTGAACAATATACTTCCAATATCTTAACAATGTCTTTCAAATATTTGAAAAATGAATATAAAATATTGCTTTGCAAACCAACAAAAAACAACAAATAATTATGAATAGATTTATCATTTTGACTCTCTCAGCAATCATGTGGTCGGTTACTTCAATTGCTCAGACCAGCTATGACCCCGAATCAGGCGTAATCATGTATTCAGATGCCGATAATACAATGGCTTATGAGCCAATGGAAGCTCCTTCTTCCCAGAAAAAAACATCTAACGGTACAAGTAAGGCCAAATCGGTAGATGATAATAATTATGCTCATCGAACGATAAAAGATCTTGCGATCTATCCGGCGTTTGATAAATATAAAAGACACAAAAATGCCAACCTGAGTGTCATAGAAAAGCCAAACAAGATTTTTATGACCCTCAATGTAAATGATTCACCCGAAATAATCAAAGAGATAACAAAGTTGGTGGAGGAAGACAAGAAAAAATCCAGTAATGTTATAGTAAACTATAGTGAGAACAAGGATAGCTTTATGATCAACCTACCCACAGAATACGGTAAGGTAACAATCTTCTACGATGTTTTCCTTGACAAGAATAATTGTTCGTTAGTGATTTCCGGACCAACCGGACCCTCAGAGGATTAATCACAACCCTACACTACTTTCTGGAATCAAGATAGCCGGTGAGAATGAGCACAGCAGCCATCTCATCGGCTCTTCCTTTTTCTGCCCTCTGCTTCTTTGTGAAGCCACCGGCAAGCATCTCCCTATGAGCAATGCTCGAAGTGAAACGCTCGTCAAACATTGTGATCTTCATATCAGGCATCTCCTTCCTGAGTTTGCTCAAAAAGGGCTTGATATAGCGCATGCTCTCGCTTTCATTTCCATGCAGATCTTTAGGCTCCCCTATAACGATCTCCTCCACCGTCTCCCGACTGCAATAATCCTTGATAAAATTCATAAGCTCTCCGGTAGGCATTGTCGGCAACCCGTTAGCACTTATCTTAAGTATGTCAGTGACAGCTACACCGCATCGGCGCCGCCCGTAATCAATAGCCAATATTCTTCCCATGTTCCAAAATTATATATTTTTCCCGGCTCCTCCATCAAAATCAATGAATCAATGTGTAAAGGAATATACTGTTTAACATATTTTAAGACGTATCTACCATTTCCACCCTTTTAACGGTTAAATTTCTCTTTCTACACCCCGAGCCTCTTTCTCCACAGATTCTATTTGCACACTTTGTTTTTACTTTCTATTTTTGCACCATTGAAAATTATATTAACTGATATGCTAAGATATAAAAGATACCTGCTCACCCTGCTGACAGCCGCTCCGATCATGGGATTCGCGCAGAAGGAGGCTAATGCGGTTTTTTCCGACATTACACCTGCTGACGTCACGGCTCAGAAAAAGGGTGATATGCCGGCAAAATGGTCGTTCGCAGATTGTATGGATTATGCCATAGCAAACAGCACCGATGTGCGTCGGGCTTTGCTCTCCATGCTGCAGGCCGATGAAAATGTCGGTTCTGCTAAAGATGAATGGCTGCCAACTGTGGGATTCTCCACTAACCAGAGCTTCACCAACTATCCCGTTTCGACAGAAGGACGCACTTCCAACGCTTACGGAAGTTCCTATGGAGTCAACGCTTCTTGGACTGTGTGGGAGGGCAATGTACGTAAATACCGTCTTGAATCGGCCAAACTCCAGAAGCAGCAACAGCTTCTCGCCGGAGATGATGCCATAAAGGAAATCACGCTCGGAGTTCTCTCGGCTTACCTTAACATAATGTATGCCCAAGAGACTGTCACCATTGCACGGCAGACTCTGGAAGTATCAACTTCTCAAGCCGACCGGGCACGCCGGCTGATGGAAGCCGGACGAACTTCGAAAGTTGACTATGCCCAGATCGAAAGCCAGATGGCCCAGGATCAGTATAGTCTCGTTCAGGCTCAGAGCAATCTCGCCACAGCGAAGATGAATATGAAGAAAATTCTTAATCTCGGACTGGATTACGATTTCGAGATTTCCGAACCGGTTCTTTCCGACTCAGACATCAACCCTCTTCTTCCTGCTAAACATGAAACCTACAATCTTGCAGCCGCATGGCTCCCGGGCATAAAAAGCAATGAAATAAGCAAAGAGGTTTATGCCAACGATATCAAGATAGCCAAAGCTGGCAATCTACCCAACATTGCCCTCAATGGAGGAATCGGAACGGGCTACACCTCCGGTGGCAAAAACTGGGGTTGGCAGATGGGTCACGGCCTGAATGAAAACGTCGGAGTGTCTCTTTCAGTACCGATTTACGATGGAAATGCCACAAAACGTGCAGTTGCCAAGGCAAAACTTGCATCGCTCGATTATGATATCACGCGTGAAGAATTACTCAATAATCTTTCGCAGACAATCGAGAATCTCTACATAGATTCCGACAATGCCAAAGCCAAATATGCAAGCGGCACGAAGCAACTGGAAGCCACACAGATGACAGCAGACCTCGTCAACCGCCAGTTTGAACTCGGTCTCGTCAATCCTCTCGAACTACTCACGGCTCATAATAATCTTCTGAATGCCCGTCTGGAGCTACTTCAGAGCAAATTCATGGCCATTCTCTCCAACAAAACTATAACCTACTACGCAACTTCTCACGTAAACCTCCCGTAATTCAAATGATTATGAAAAAATATCCCTTATATATCTCAATTGCGACTTGCCTGCTGGCCACTGTCGCATGCTCAGAGAAGCAGAAAGTTGAACTTGAGACTTACACCGTAGAACCTACTTCAATGTCGGAAGTAGTGACAGCTACCGGCACAATGGAATCCGTGACATCGGTGGATGTCGGTACTCAGGTGACGGGCATCATAGAGAAGCTCTATGTTGACTATAATGACACTGTAAAGAAAGGTCAGCTTCTCGCAGAGCTTGAGAAGACCCTCCTCGACAGTGAACTGAAAAGCGCTGATGCAAATATGGCATCGGCCAAGGCAAGCTTTGAATACGCCAGGAAGAATTATGAGCGCGACAAGGCACTCCATAATGAGCAGCTCATCTCCGATTATGAATTTCAGACTTCGCAGCGCGACTACGATGTGGCCCGTCTCTCTTACGAGAAATCGCAGGCCGACCGCGTGCGTGCAGCCAAAAATCTAAACTATGCCGAGATATATTCTCCAATCGACGGCATCGTGATTTCGCGTGAAGTAGAGATCGGCCAGACAGTCGTATCAAGCATGAACGTTGCAAATCTGTATGTGATTGCTGACCTTGACAACATGCAGGTCGTGGGCAATGTGGATGAGGCCGATATAGGTCAGGTAAAAGTCGGACAGCACGTCACATTCACTGTAGATGCCTATACCAACGATGTCTTCAACGGAACAGTCACCCAGGTGCGTCTTAACCCGACAACCGAATCCAACGTCGTGACTTATGAGGTTATCGTCAACGCTCCTAATCCTGATCATAAACTCATTCCCGGCATGACAGCCAACCTCACTATCTACACTCTTGAACTGAATGACGTAATCGCTGTGCCTCTTAAAGCTCTGAAATTCCATCCTCAGGAAAACGATGACAAGGAGAGCGGCCTGCCTGCACCCATTGCAGATGAAAACATAAAAGGAGCTTCAGTATGGGTTGAGCGTGATGGCAAACTTATCCAGACCCCGGTTGAACTTGGCATGATGAACAGCGTTTATCAACAGGTTACCTCCGGACTTAAACAAGGCGAAAAAGTGGCCCTTCAATACAACATCGTGCAAGGCAAGGCTCAGAAAGAGAACAAGGAACAAAATCCTTTCATGCCTAAGCCCCCGGGAGCAAACAAAAAGAAATAAATTATGGCAAAAGAAATAATAAAGATTGAAAACCTGAAACGCTACTTCAAGGTTGGTGATGAAACGGTCAAGGCGCTCCGAGGCGTTTCATTCACCATCTACGAAGGGGAGTTTGTCACAATCATGGGCACCTCCGGTTCAGGTAAGTCAACTCTGCTTAATACCCTCGGCTGCCTTGACACCCCTACTTCCGGAGAATATTATCTCGACGGAATCCCTGTAAAAGGGATGGGAAAGAACGAACGCGCAAGGATAAGAAACCGTAAGATCGGTTTCATCTTCCAGAACTACAATCTGCTTCCCAAAACCACGGCCCTTGAGAACGTAGAACTTCCTCTTATCTACAATTCCGCTGTTTCGGCAAAAGAGCGCGCTTCGCGTGCAGAGAAGTGCCTCCGCGAGGTTGGTCTTGGCGAGCGACTTCTGCATAAGAGCAATCAGATGTCCGGCGGCCAGCAGCAACGTGTGGCCATAGCACGTGCTCTTGTCAACAATCCGGTGATCATTCTTGCTGATGAGGCCACAGGTAACCTCGACACACGCACTTCCTTCTCCATCCTTACGCTTTTCCAGCGTCTTTACCGCGAGGGGAAGACGATAATATTCGTAACCCACAATCCGGAGATTGCTCAGTATTCCTCACGCAACATCATGCTGCGCGACGGCAGAATCGTAAGCGATGAATATAATAACGACATCAAATCGGCAGAGGAGGTCTATAACTCTCTGCCGGTCGATAACGAATAAAACGAGCTTCCAATGAATATTGACAATCTTTTGAAGATAGCCCTCAAGGCTCTAAACAATAATAAAATGCGATGCTTCCTCACAATGCTCGGCGTCATAATCGGCGTAGGCGCTGTGATAGCCATGCTCGCAATCGGTCAAGGCTCGAAAAATTCAATCAAGGCCCAGATTTCTGAGATGGGTAGCAACATGATCATGATTTTCCCGGGTGCCGAACGTCGTGGTGGAGTGAGACAGAGCTCAGATGATATGCAGACCCTGAAGCCCTCAGACTATGAGGCAATAGTGAATCAGGCCACTACGATTGCCCATATCACACCCACTGTCAATGGGTCAGGTCAATGGATCAACGGCAACAACAACTACCCTTCGCAGGCACAAGGAGTGAATACCCAGTTTCTGGATATCCGTCAGCGCAAGGTAGCGAAAGGCGAGATGTTCACTGAAGAGGATGTAAAGACAGCAGCAAAAGTTTGTGTGCTCGGCCAGACTCTCGTTGATAATCTTTTCCCGGATGGCACAGATCCTATCGGTAAGATTGTGCGTTTCGGCAAGATACCGATGACTGTGATCGGTGTGCTTGAGGAGAAAGGCTACAACACAATGGGCCAGGACCAGGACGACCTCGCACTCGTGCCCTACACTACAGTCATGAAGCGAGTGCTGGCCACTGATTATCTCCAAGGTATCCAGGCCTCAGCCATTGACGAAGACATGACGGATCAGACCATCCAGGAAATCACCGACATTCTTCGCGTGCAGCACAAGCTCCGTGATGACGAGGCTGATAATTTCACCATCCGCTCCATGAAGGAACTTGCTGAGATGATCTCCTCCACATCTTCAATGATGACGGTGCTTCTTGCTGCAGTGGCCGGCATCTCTCTTCTTGTAGGCGGCATCGGCATCATGAACATCATGATTGTGAGTGTCACGGAGAGAACCCGTGAGATCGGCCTGCGCATGAGTATCGGAGCCACCGGTCGCGATATCATGATGCAATTCCTGATTGAGGCTGTTATCATTTCCGTCACAGGCGGTCTGTTGGGCATTCTGCTTGGAGGATTGGCCACGTGGATGATCTCCATATTCGCTCACTGGCCAGTGCAGATTGAAATGTCGTCGGTTATTCTTTCATTCGTAGTATGTACGGTAATCGGCATCATCTTCGGATTCTATCCTGCTGCTAAAGCATCCAACCTTGATCCAATCGAAGCCATACGTTACGAATGATCGGTGCCAATCAGTTCATTAGGCCTTATTGTTTGATTTTACAGGTATGAACGAAGATAAATATTTAGTTAGTAGGTGGGGAGGAACGGCAACAGCAATGCTGCTGGCGTTCCTCCTATTTTACTTTCCCTCTGTGCTTTCGCTATTCAGCCGATCCGGAGAGCCCATAGCCTGGTCGGTCACTGGAGTTGTTATGGCCACATTCTATTCAGTGGTATTCTGCATCAACTTCTTCTGGCTTGTGCCATGGCTCCTCCACAACTCAGGAAAGCGATCGTTTTATTTTCTTGCAAACTCCATCATAATCCTGGTGTTGTGTTTTTTAGTGGTGGTATGGTTTCAACACACAATAGGCATGCCTTTGCCTAAAGGCCAAAAAGCGGTTACGCTCAGCTCATCACAATATTTCTTGTTCTATTTCCGGTTTCTATTGCGCGACGGCGTAATGATGGTGTTGTCTGCAGCCTTGGCATATGCATTGCGTCTGTCTGAGGAGGGTGAGAAACTACGAAGGCGCGATCTGGAACTGAGTGCGGAAAAACGCCAGATCGAACTCAAGAGCCTAAAAGCCCAGCTCAACCCTCACTTTCTTTTCAACTCTCTCAACAATATCTATGCCCTTATCGGATTTGCTCCTGAAAGGGCTCAAGCTGCCCTTCACGATCTCAGCAGCATGTTGCGCTTCATGATCTACGACTCCGGTTCATCCACAGTGGATCTTTCTAAGGAGATGCAGTTCATTTCCGACTATACGGCTCTCATGAACTTGCGTCTTAACAGCAATATAGAGGTTTCATGTAACGTTATAAAGTATCCCCCTTCAGGCGTACGCATAGCCCCTCTGCTATTCCTCACTTTGGTAGAGAATGCCTTCAAGCACGTCTCACCTCTTCCCAACGGTAAAGGCTTCATTAGGATTGAAATCAAAATAGAGGAGGGTAAACTTTGCGGGTCTGTCTCTAATACCACTCACTCTGAAGCCTCAGCCGCCCCAGAGCAGACGCAGAGATCTAACGCTTCTGATAAAGAAATTTCTCGTTCCCCGGAATCCGGAGTTGGTCTTGAGAATGTGAAGCGCCAGCTGAGCCTGCTTTACCCGGATGCTTTCACATTCTCCGTTTCAGAAAAGGATGGTATTTTCACCTCTTCAATCTCCATACTTCTTTCAGCACTCCAAGGTAAAGACCTTAACTCGGAAGAAAATAGGGAAAAATAAAAGACGTTCACTCGGAAGAAAATAGGGAGAATAACTGATTTAGATTATGAATTGCATAATAATCGATGATGAGCCTCTTGCACGCGAACTCATCAAAAGCTACATTGACAAGACCCCGGATCTCAACCTCGTAGGAAGCTATGAATCCGGCGCGGCTGCCATCAAGGCTGTGATGTCGGAGAATGTTGATATTGTCTTTCTTGACATCAACATGCCGATGATAAACGGCATAGAGTTTGCGCGTGTCATTCCTAAGCATACCCGTATCATATATATAACTGCTTACGAGCAATATGCCCTGCAAGGTTTCAAGGTCAATGCTCTCGACTATCTACTTAAGCCCGTAAACTTTGCTGAGTTCACCCAAGCCGTGGCAAAAGCTGCGGAGTGGGTAGCCATGCGCGATTCATTTGAAGCTCAATCGAGACAGAACACTGTATCAAAATCTGACATGCAAGCGCCTTCAGATAATGGTTTCATCACAATAAAATCCGAATCACGGCTTATACAGATGCGTGCCGATTCAATTCTATACATTGAGGTGCAGAACGACCGTATTGTATTTCATCGCAAGGAGGGTGATCCGGTTGTTTCTCTCATAAGCATGAAGGAGGTAGAGGAAATGTTGCCCGAGTGCTTCATGCGCGTCCACCGTTCCTTCATTGTTAATCTCAACAACATAGAAATCGTCGAGCGCAACCGTATCATATTCGGCAAAACTTATATCCCGATAGCCGATTCCCGCCGAGATGATTTCTTCGCCCGCTTCACCACCCGCTGAAATTCTTATTCACCCAAAAATGAACCAACGAGGCTGTATTATGGTATGCATACCATAATACAGCCTCGTTGGTTC
>CAZUNU010000120.1:0-9240 GCA_964622105.1 uncultured Sangeribacter sp.
CTGCCGCTTCAGATGCCATCATCATCGGTTTCCAGGTGCGTCCTTCAGGCGCAGCGCGTAAGGAAGCTGAGAAAGAGGGCGTGGAGATACGTCTCTACTCTGTGATCTATAAGGCTATCGAGGAAGTCAAGGATGCTATGGAGGGTCTTCTCGCTCCTGAGATCAAGGAGGAGATCACCGGTACTGCCGAAGTGCTCCAGACTTACCACATCTCCAAGGTGGGCACCATCGCAGGCGCAATCGTGCGCGACGGCAAGATCAAGCGCAACAACAAGGTGCGCGTGATTCGCGACGGTATCGTGATCTATACTGGCGACCTCGGTTCGCTGAAACGCTTCAAAGACGATGTCAAGGAAGTGGTCAGCGGCTACGACTGCGGTCTATCAGTAGCCGGCTACAACGACATCCGTGAAGGTGACCTTATCGAAGGCTACGAAGAGGTAGAGGTTAAGAAGACTTTATAAAGTCATTACCTCAGAGTTTTGCCCGGTTCCCGGCTTCCGGCCTTCAACATGGCTGATGGGCACTTCAAACTGATGCCCACCTCTTATGGCGGCTGGCAGCAGAAGGGAACCCTCGGGAAGAAATGCATGAGGAATGATGAATTGAAGAATCTTGATTATGGCTACAGTATTTGTAAACATCGGGAGCAATCTCGGTAACCGGCGCCTGAACCTGTCGCGTGCTGTTCGTGCGATAGGGGAGGAGTTTGGTGAATACGAAATAAGTCATGTGGTGGAATCGGAGCCTTGGGGCTTCGATTCCACCCATTCTTTTTTGAATGTATGCGTGATGTTCCACTCGGAGCTTGAGCCGTTGGATGTGCTTCATCGGCTTCAGGATATAGAACGGCGCATTTCGCCCGATCCGCATCGTAATTCCGAGGGGGAATATATTGATCGGCTGATAGATATTGACATTGTGGCAATTGATGATCTGCGCATCAGCACCCCGGAACTGACCATACCGCATCCACATCTCAAAGACCGTGACTTTTTTCTCCGGCCGCTCCTTGAAATAGCACCGGGGCTATTGCCAAAGCTTTTCCCTGAAGGTATCTATTAATCTTCAAAAGCCTGAAAACAATGGATAAAGTAATATTATATAGTGATTCACGCCTGCTCCTTATGAAGGAGAGCGACGGCAGCTATAGGTTGCCTTCTATTGGAGAACTGCCTGCGGCGTTTCTTCCCGATGAAGAGGAACGCTTCCACTTCCCCGGCTACGTAGCCGCTCCGCTATCCGGCAATGTAGCCGCTCAGCTCCGGGGCGAAAAGTCAGCAGCCCTACGGAGTGATAAGTCAGCTTTGCCTGATGGCGCAGAGGTTATCGATGGCGCAGAGGTGATGGGGCTGCGTGAGTCATGGGGAGTTCTGCCTGAGAAGGAATACAGAATAGCCGCGAAAGCCGCCGAACTGCTCAACTGGAGCGACACTACCCGCTTCTGCTCACGATGTGGCGGAGAGATGAAACGTGCTTCAGAGATAAGCAAGAGTTGCGAGAAGTGTGGCAGGGAGGTGTTCCCAGCGCTTTGGCCGGCTATAGTGGTGCTCGTGATAAAGGAAGCAACCGACGGCGACCCGATGAAAGAGGAGGCCCTGCTCGTACATGCACGCAATCTCAGACGCCCTGAAGTGCAGACGTTGGTTGCCGGTTTCGTTGAGACAGGAGAGAGCCTTGAGGAGTGTGTGGCCCGTGAAGTGAAGGAGGAGACATCTCTCGAGATTTCCGACATCCGCTACGTCGGTAGTCAGTCATGGCCTTTCCCGCATCAGCTTATGCTCGGCTTCACGGCCCGCTATAAATCGGGCGACATCCGGTTTGCCGACGGTGAACTCACTTCTGGTGGCTTCTTCCGTCGTGATGCTCTTCCACCCCTTCCCACGATGCCCTCACTCTCACGGCGAATAATCGACGAATGGGCTTGCGAAATAAAAAATTGATCATAACTTGAAACAAAAAAGCTGTCATAAGTGTTAAATATTGTGAAAATTCAAGCAATGTTGCAGCGATTGCCCTCTTGGAGTCTAACGATTGTTGTAACTTTGGTTATTCTATACCTCACGCTTTGGCCCGACCCATTGCCGGATGATACACCTCAATTCTTTCCGGGAGCCGACAAGGTGGTGCATGGCCTGATGTTCGGAGGGTTGACGCTTGTGATCCTGATTGACCGCCAGCGGTATCTCGCCCGGCAGACCGGCTCATCTCACGCAAACGGAACGGAGCTACACGGTCAGCATATTAAATCTGACCGGATCGCATGGCTACCGCTGAACATACGCTTCGTATTAAGCGTGGCTCTCGCATCGTCGCTCTTCGGAGCAGTGATCGAGTGCCTGCAATGGGGCATGGGTTTAGGCAGAGGCTTTGAGGTATGGGATATTGTGGCAGACACGCTCGGCTCGTTCATCTTCGCCATGCTGTGGCTACGACTGCAACATTACTGGTCAAAATAACCTACTAAACATCCCCTCCTGACTATGACTGAAGAGGACAACGATATAAAATCGGAACTCAATTCCACACAGCCCGATTCCACGAAACCGGATTCCCAGCCAACATCTTCCGGGAACGATTCCATAGATCCGGCTGCCGCATCGACATCCGCCCCGGCGCCCGTTGATCCGGATGCCGCAGCGGCTCCCGAGGAACCTAAGAAGAAAAAGAAACGCCATCGCTGGCTGCGCATCACGTTGAAGACGCTGATGTGTATCATCATATTCATACTCCTGATTCCCGTATTGCTATACGTGCCTCCCGTGCAGACGTTTGTCAAGAATATCGCATGCAACATCGTGAAGAAGTCCACAGGCATGGATATCTCTATCGAACGTTTCCGGTTGAAATGGCCGGTAGACATTTCCCTGCAGGGAGTGACTATCGTAGAGGCTACAGGCGACACCATGGTGAACGCAAAGGAGCTTATAGCCGATGTAAAACTCCGGCCGCTCATTAACCTTGACGTGCAGATAAAGCGCCTGGATCTTATCGACGGCTATTACCGGATGCTCTCGCCCGATTCCTCGATGCTCATGCAGATCAGAGCGGGGTTCCTGAGCGTGGATGACAAGTCGGAGGCTGACCTGCGCGATATGCGTATTGCCCTCAACAAGGGCATCTTGCGCGACGGCCACGTCTCACTCGTGATGGATCCGTCGAAGCAGAAGGAGAAGACCGATACTGCTCCTCCCTCACCGATGTTTATCGGCGCCAACGACCTAACGCTTGAGAATTTCACATTCGGGATGAGCATGCCTCCTACGATCGATACGCTCAATCTTGTGGCGAAGTCGCTGAAGATACGCAACGGTATCGTTGATCTCGGCAAGAATGCCATCACAGCAGATTATCTGGGCGCCTCGGATGGCAGGGCCCTCTATCTCACTCCTCCGGCCGACAGCACCGCCAATGCCGCCAAGACTCCCGAACCGACAGCCAAGGCTGCAGCCCCTTCCGACACTACCCAGTCGCCACCGATGGTGATCAAGGGCGACACTGTGGAACTCCACAATTTCAAGGCTCTCTATGCCATGAAAGATGCCAAGCCGGTGCCGGGTTTCGACCCCTCTTATATTGAGGTGAGCGATGTGAATATCTCGCTGCTGAATTTCTACAATGCCGGATCTTCTCTCCAGCTTCCCATAGCCTCCATCACGGCCAAGGAACGATGCGGTCTGGAGATAACACGAGGCAGCGGTACGGTGGCCATCGATTCCACCGGACTTGCGCTACGGGACTTCTCAATCAATACCCCTTATTCCAATCTTTCGGCTACTGCCGGACTTCCCTTCTCTCTCATGGCGATGGAGCCGACAGCTCCGGTCGACGTGAAGCTGCAAGGAAATATCGGTCTGCCCGATGTGGAGGCTTTCATGCCAGACTTGTCGGTATATACGGGCAAGCTTCCGCAGCGTGCACCTCTTGGCCTTGACATCACGGCCAATGGCACCCTCTCTGATGTGACGATACCGCGTCTTGCTGCCGATATGCCGGGTGTGTTCTCTTTAGCGGCCAAAGGCAAAGCGGCCAACGCTCTTGATTTCAAGAATCTGCGCGCTGATCTCGACTTTGAAGGCTCGGTGGTGAACCCGGCGGTGGTAGACGGCCTTTTAGGCAACATCGGTTTCAAGATGCCACGCCTGCACCTGAAAGGCACTGCAGCCGCCAACCGTCAGGCCTATAGTGCAAATTTCAAGCTGCTCACCTCCGTGGGAGATGTGGCTGCTGACGGCAAGGTAAGCATGACGGCCGAATCTTACGATGCACGTGTGAATCTCACGAAAGTGAACGTGGCTCATTTCATGCCAACGCTCGGAGTGGGCAACGTGACGGCTGCTCTTCAGGCGCATGGTGCCGGCTTCGATCCTGAGCGGCCACGCGCGCATACCGATATAAAGCTCAACGTAGCCTCACTTGTATATCATAAGCAGACGCTCCGCAACATCGTGGCCGATGTGCAACTGCTTAACGGTGTTTACTCTCTGCAGGCCGTATCGAAAAACGAATTTGCTGATTTCAATATACAGGGGTCTGGCACTGTTGGACCGGATCTCTACACATTTGATGTGACCGGCGATCTCACTCATCTTGATCTGCAGTCGATCGGTCTTACTCCCGACCGCAACGAAGGTCATGGTCAGCTCTCGGTCAAAGGCACGGCCAGTCCGAAGAAATGGAATTATGACGTCGATCTCTCCCTGCATGATATCCGCTGGGAAGTGGCCGACCAGGTGTATGACATACCCGGGTCGCTTGATGCCAGATTCCGTTCTGATGCCGTTAGCACTAAGGCGGATGTGGATGCTCTCCTTACGAGCCTGCGCTTCGAGAGCCCTGTAGGATTGAAACACCTTCTGGACAGGGTTACCCTTACGACCGACACGCTTAACCGTCAGCTCAAGAGGAAGTTTATTGATGTGGAGCATCTGCAGGCCACTTTGCCTCCGTTTAACCTCGGCTTCAATGCTTCGGGCAACGGCACGATCGGAAGAGTGCTCAATACGATGGGATTCTCCACCGATACTGTCTACGCCGCTCTCGCCAACGACTCGCTTATCTATGGCAATGTGGGCATACGTAATTTCTCGAACAGCGCCATGCGTATAGATACACTCACGCTCGGCCTCAACCAGCGCGGCGGCCTGATCGACTATAAGATACATATGGGCAACCGTGCCAACAATCCTCTGGCGGAGTTTGCTGATGTGAATCTCAACGGTTATCTCGGTTCAAACCGTGTGCTTCTCTCGCTCACCCAGAAAAACCAGCAGGGCAAGATGGGCTACCGCCTCGGTATGACCGGGTCGCTCGCCGATTCTACGGTAAACGTACACTTTACTCCTCTGAAGGCTACAATCGCTTATCTGCCCTGGCAGTTTAATGCCGACAACCACGTGGATTATAACCTTGTGAACCATCGCATCACAGCCGATCTTCAGGCTGCCAGCAACGAAAGCAGCATCCTTCTCCAGACACAGAACGGCCAGCGTGGCAACGATGAGCTCCATGCGGTGCTTAAGAATATCCGCGTGCAGGATTTCCTTCGCATGTCGCTTTTCGCACCACCTCTCACAGCCTCTGTTGATGCCGACCTCAATGTAGGCTATACCGACAGTTGGTTTTATGGCGGCGGTTCGGTGGGCGTGAAGGATTTCACTTACGACCGTCAGCGCGTGGGCGACTTCGATCTCGGTCTGCGTGCCGGCCATAACAACGACGGCACCACCGCCGCCCTCGCCACTCTCACTGTAGACGGCGACTCGGCCCTGAACGCAAAGATGCGTTTTGCTCCCGATTCAACCGGAGTGCTTGAGACGAAGCGTTTCGATCTTGAGCTTACCCGCTTCCCGCTACGCATCGCCAATGCCTTCCTCGGGCGTGATGTGGCTCAGCTTGCCGGCTACCTCAACGGTTCCATGGCAATGAAGGGTAGTCTTGCGGCTCCGGTGCTCAACGGACATATCCTATGCGACTCGGTAAGCACATATATCCCGATGATCGGCTCCACGATCAAGTTTACCGACGACTCCCTTAGCGTGGCTGACAACGTGGTGTCGTTCAAGGAATTCGATATCTGGGGCGTTAATAAGAATCCTCTTACCCTGAACGGCACGGTTGATGCCCGTAAGTTCAGCAATCTTCTCTTCGACCTCGGCCTCAACGGGCAAAACGTGCAGCTCATCGGCAACGACAAGAACACCCGCAGCGACATCTTCGGAAAGCTCTTCATCGACATGCATGCCAACGTGACC
This sequence comes from uncultured Sangeribacter sp., assembly GCA_964622105.1. Classification (GTDB taxonomy): domain Bacteria; phylum Bacteroidota; class Bacteroidia; order Bacteroidales; family Muribaculaceae; genus Lepagella. Next base: position 6,255 of record CAZUNU010000120.1, read on the forward strand.
GGCTCAATGCGTGCCATGAACGTGGATGCCAACCTGAAGGTGTTGAAAGCTACCGACCTTACGTATGCCATGTCGGAGACCACGGCACAGCTCAATCAGCTTCAGGATGCCGGCGACGTGGTGAAGTTTGTGAATTTCAACGACACTACCCAGGTGGCAAAGGAGGATACCGTGGCTCCGGCCATGGCTATGCGTATCTCGGCGCGTCTGCAGATAGAGCCGGGTACACGTGTGGCCGTAGACATTCCCGGTTCAGCCGTAACGGGCAGCGGAACCGTGAAGATACAGCCTGAAGGCACGCTCAACTATTTCCAGAACTATATGGGCGACATGCGCCTCAACGGCCAGCTCAACATACCGGAGGGCAACGTGAAATATGGCATGGCAATGGGCGTGGTGAAAGCCGATTTCGACCTGCAGCCTTCGAGCTATGTGCATTGGAGTGGCGATCTGATGAATCCTACGCTCAACATCGCTGCCACCGACCAGGTGCGCACGAACCTTGTGGAAAATGGCAACTCCCGACTGGTGAACTTCCTCGTGAAGCTTAATATCACCAACACGCTCTCCGCTCCAAAGGTGCTCTTCGATCTCTCTACCGACGACGATATGAGCGTGCAGAACGACCTCATGTCAATGTCGGCCGACCAGCGAAGCATGGCCGCGATCAACCTACTTCTTACCGGTCAGTATTCAGCCGGCGGCGTGAAGACGGCAAGCTCCGACCTGCTCTCGGGCAGCCTCTACGGACTGCTGACATCGCAGGTCAACAGCTTCCTTGCCAACCATGTGAAAGGTGTGGATATAAGCCTCGGCGTAGACCAGTATGACAAGATCACCGACGGACAGAGCGGCACGGCTACCAGCTATAGCTATACGATGTCGAAGTCGCTATTCGACAACCGGTTCAAGATTTCTGTGGGTGGCAACTACACTACGGATGCTTCCGCCGACGAGAACTTCTCGGAGAATCTTATCTCCGACATATCGTTTGAGTATATCCTCAAGCAGACGAGCAACCTCTCAATGTATCTGCGTCTCTTCCGCCACACAGGCTATGAGTCGATTCTCGAGGGTGAGATCACGGAGACGGGCGTAGGTTTCGTAATGAAGCGTCGTCTCAACAGTCTTAAGAATCTCTTCAACTTCCTCCCCGGTCGACGCAAGACGGTGGTTCCCCCGGCAGGTACGCCCACCGGTGCAGCACCCATTCCCGGCGCGCCTCTCCCGTCTGCCGCCTCGTCTGCGGGCAAGGAGGCCGTGCTCCCCTCAGATTCCATAAAATCCGAACAAAATGACACGATCAGATAAACCATACATAGTCATTGCGCACCTGGCCGCGCTTTTGGCCGCACTCGTGATGGCCTCATGCTCCACCACCCGCCGCATACCCGACGGGGAGGTGCGCTATTCCGGCATCGGCAAGTTTACTGTAAATCATCCTGAGGGAGTGGCGCTCTCTCCGCCCTTGGCCGAGAGCCTGCGCAAGGCTGCCACCTGCGACCCTAACGACTATCTTTTCGCCCCGTTCCTGAAGATTCCCATCGGCCTCTGGACCTACAACAACTGGCCCGATTCGGCAAAAGGTATCAACAAATGGATCTACGACAAGCTGGTGAAGCCCCCGGTACTGATTCAGGAGGTACGTCCCGAGATGCGTGTGAAGCTGATGGAGCAGATACTCGACAACAACGGATACTTCGGCTCGCATATCACCTATGATATAGTGCCCGACAAGCATAACAAGAAGATAGCGGCCATAGACTATACGCTCGATATCCGCCATCCCTATTGCATCGACTCCATCATCTATCTCAACCGTCCGGAGCCGATGTGCGACTACGTGGATTCTGTGGCACGCCTGAGCCCCTATCTCCAGAAAGGAGAGATTTTCTGCGTCGATTCCCTTGCGGCCGAGCGCGTGAGGATAGCCAATGTGCTCCGTAATCATGGCTACTATTATTTCCGTCCGGAATACGTGGAGTTCCTGGCCGACTCGCTCATCACCCCCGGAGCTGTGGCTATAAAGATGACGCTGGCCAATAATGTGCCCTCCATGGCTAAGCTGCAATACCGCACGGGCAAGATCGTTACCACCGTGTTGCGCAGCAGCATGGACGATCCCGGCGTGCCCGACACTATGCAGACCTCCAAAGGGGAGGTGATAGTGATGCGTCCGGCCCGTCTGCGCAAGAACCTGATACCCTCCTGCATCACGTTCCGTCCCGGGAAGATATTCTCCGTGCGCGACATGAACCGCACGCAGACGCGCCTCTCGCGCCTGGGCATATTCAATAATATCCAGATACAGCCTGTGCCCGTGGATACGGTAGCCGGGCATGCGTTGCTCGACGTATATAATATGGTGCAGTTCGACCGCCCGATAGAGGCATCGGTGGAGGTGAACGCCACGTCGAAATCCAACAGTTACCTCGGCCCGGGCCTTATCCTCGGCATCTCCCACAACAATCTGTTCGGAGGTGGCGAGCGACTGAGCCTGCAACTTGACGCGGCCTATGAATGGCAGACCGGCCGTAACCGTGGAAGCATATTCAACAGTTATGAGTTCGGCATCAATGCCTCACTCGCATTCCCTCGTATGCTCGCCCCGCGCTTCATAAAGCGCACCAGCCGCGAGCTCAACTGGACCACCATCAACCTTGGTGCGAGTATCCTCAACCGTCCGCATTACTTCAAGCTTGCCGAGTTCAACTCCGGCATCACCTACGAATGGCGTGCGGCCCGCTACAGTGTGAATCAGTTCACGCCGTTTAAGTTGACTTATACCAAACTGATGTCTACCACCCACGAGTTCGACTCCATCATGGCTCAGAACCCTGCTGTGGCACTCAGTTTCCAGAGCCAGTTCATACCTCAGATGAGCTATACCTTTACCCTCGACAGGTTTCTTGAGCGCGAGCGTATCAACGGCATCAACTTCACCACCACTGTGACCGAGGCCGGTAATATCTTCGCAGGAATCTGG
>CAZUNU010000121.1:0-9156 GCA_964622105.1 uncultured Sangeribacter sp.
TTACACCGTGCTCGGATGGAGCGGCAGCAAGGGTTCGGCCATCAATTTCGATGAGAGCGATTATTATTGGGCTCTCGGAAAATGCCTTGAAGTGGGCGACGTGGTGAAACGCCATTGCGAGATCATGGACAAATACGATCCGAAGAAACGTGTGGGTCTTCTCGTTGACGAATGGGGCACATGGTTTGACGAGGAGCCGGGTACAGTGCCGGGCCACCTCTTCCAGCAGAACTCCCTGCGCGATGCAATGGTTGCGGCACTCAGCCTCAACACTTTCCATACATTCACCGATCGCGTCAAGATGACCAACATCGCCCAGATTGCCAATGTGCTCCAGTCGATGGTGCTCACGAAAGGCGACCTGATGGTGCTCACTCCCACCTACTACGTATTCAAGATGTATGTGCCTCATCAGGATGCAAAACTTATCCCCCTCAACGTGGCAACTCCCATGATCAAGGCACGCGACGACCGCTCAGTGCCTGTTGTCAGCGCCACAGCTTCCGTCAAGAACGGCAAGACCACCATCTCTCTTGTCAATACAGATCTCAAGAATGATGTCACGATCACGGTCAATCTCTCCGGAGTGTCGGCCAAGAATATCTCGGGTGAGATTCTCACAGCTGCTTCGATGAACGACTACAATGACTTCGGTCAGCCCGAGAAAGTCACTCTCAAGCCATTCAGCAAAGGTTGGCAGGTGAAAGGCGGCAAACTCACCGTCACTCTCCCCGCCAAGAGCATCGTGACACTCTCGATGAACTGAACATAAGCAAACTCTCGCCACGGTCAATATATGCCCCCGGGCGCCATCGCCTCACGGGCATGACCACTTTCCGGCGGAGCGGCCACTGCAGGTAAGGCCGCTCCGCCATCCGGAGAGAGTGAGGCCTGCTCCACCACTAACTCTTCATATTTAGTTGTCCTGATCATTTTATCCATACATCATGCGACCCTTTATCCTATCCATTCTCACCGTCATCATGACCCTCACAGGCATCAAGGCGTTTCCGGCCAACAACGATTTTGGCGGAAAATACACGGTGAGTTTCATCACGATGCAACAGGGTCTTCCTCACAATTTCGTGGAGGATATATTCCGCGACAGCCAAGGCTACATATGGATCTCTACCTCAGCCTCTCTCGCGCGTTATGACGGCTATCAGTTCATATCATTCACACCCAACTCAATCACAAGAAACATCAAAAGCTCTTTTGTAAGGGATGTGGCTGAAGACCGCTTCGGGCGCCTCTGGGTGGGCAGCGACGGCGGAATCGACATAATAGATCTCTCGGATCTCTCGGTTGTGGATCCTATGCAGCTGCATGAAGAATCTGATCCGGGAAACTCAGGAATAAAGGACCTTGACAGATTCTCCTATATCCCCGTCACATATGTCACCACAGACAGGGACGGCAATATCTGGATGCGCAATCTCACAGAAATCATTTGCGTCACCTTCGATACGGATGGAAAGATCTCACGTGTGCTTTCCCTTCCTCATAAGATAAATGCCGCCATCACGTTCTGTGCCGTGAAAGCGTTGCCCGACAAGTTGCCGGGAGTGTTGTCGGCTGTAGGCACCTCCATATGCAATCTCACCGTAGAGGGCGACCGGATTAAGTCAACCCCGCTTTCGCCTCATCTTCAGTTTGATCCGATGCTGTTCGTATCGGATTTCGCCGCCACCGACTCAAGAATCTGGATAGCTACCGAAAACGGTCTCTTCTCCCTCGATACTGCCGACGGCAACGTAGTCTCTTACGATGTGCTCTCCGGCCAGGGTCGTTCACTGTCGCAGAATTTCGTGAATTCCCTCGAAGTCTCCCCGCAGGGCGATCTGCTCGTGGGCTGTCTGAATGGCCTCAACATACTCAACCCTCTCTCAAACACGGTGAGCATCCTCGATCCTACGCAGATATCGGGCCACCCGCACAACATCAACAACAACTTCATAAATTGCATGCTTGTGGATGGCGATCATCTCTGGGTAGGCACTGAAGGATGCGGTATAAATCTCTTTTTCCCCCGCCGGCTCGACAGCCGGATGCTCTGCCATGATCCGGCGGTGGCCTCTTCGCTGTCGCCCAACGGGGTAAACGCCATACATGAGGATGGCGACGGCACTCTCTGGGTGGGCACTGTGGAAGGTGGCCTTAACCGTGGCGCCCACGGATACGATGCCGGATTCACCCACTACACGCGTGCCGACGGCACACTCCCGCATAATTCCGTCAGCGCCATTACTTCTGACCACACCGGCCATCTTTGGGTGGGCACCTGGGGAGGTGGTCTTGCCATGCTCGACCGCTTGAATCCCTCACGTGCGCCGCAACATTTCAGGCTGACTCCCGGCGGACGCTCGATGGACTATATTGGCGCCCTCCTGTTTGACCCTGTCAACAATGCTGTCTGGATAGGAGTGAACTCCGGCATCTACATTTACTATCTCGATTCCGGCTCGATGGAGATTCCGTTCAAGGGATCGGATAATGTCAGAGGATCTGTAGCCGCAGTGGCTGCTCCTGACGGACGTCTCTGGATAGGTGGTCTCGACGGGCTTTTCTCCATAGACCTTCACAGGAAAGACCATCACAGGGATTTTGCCTACCGTCATTATCCCTTCAAGCTTGATGATTCTGAGATAAGGGTGCCGGAGAAAGTGACCGCGTTGGCAGTCTCGAGCGATGCCACGGTATGGGTGGGAACCAACGGCAACGGATTATACCGGTATGACAGTTCATCAGACACTTTCACCAACATAAGCTCCGACGACGGGCTCCCGAGCGACGTGATCCACGGCATAGCTGAAGATCTGCAGGGAAACCTCTGGATAGCCACTTACCACGGCCTTTGCTGTATGACTTCCGGCGGACGCATGATCAACTTCAACCGCGACAACGGCTTGCCTACCGAACAATTCTACTGGAACGCTTATAAACGTCTCGCCAATGGAGAGATACTGCTCGGGAGCGTCGACGGCATGCTGGCCGTAAAGCATCTCGAATCATACAAGGGAGAACCGCTTCCGGTGCATTTCACGTCTCTTGCCGTGGGCGACGACCTATGCTTCGGCAATCCCGAGAGCTGCCGCATATCAGAAAACGACCGCAGCTTCGAGATAGGATTCTCAGCCTTCGACTATACCTCGCAGAACAGCGGACGATATTTTTATCGCATGGAGGGCTACGAGAATGAGTGGAAACAGCTTCCCGCAGGGCGCCATAGTGTGGCTTATATGAATCTTCCTCCGGGCAACTACGGGCTTGAAGTGAAATACGTGATGCAGGATCAATCTGTCGACACTGCGCCCATATCGCGCTTCAATGTGGAGATTGTGCCTAATTTCTACAGGCGTCCCTGGTTCATAATCCTCATGATACTCATAGCTGCAGCTATCGCAGCCGGAATCTACCGCTGGCGCATCACCGATCTCAAGCACCAGCGCAATGAGCTGCAGAAAGCCGTCGAGGAGGGTGTGCGCGAGATATCCGAGCAGAAGGCACAGGTGCAGCAGCTCACGGCCGACCGCATCTCCTTCTTCACCAACATCACTCATGAATTCCGCACGCCCATCACCCTGATAATCGGCCCGATCGAACGCGCCTTGCGTCTGTCGAGCAATCCTAAAGTGATCGAGCAGCTCAATTTTGTTGCCCGCAATTCGCGCTATCTTCTCTCGCTCGTCAATCAGCTCATGGACTTCCGTAAGATAGAGTCGGGCAAGATGGAACCTGTCACTACAAAGGGCGACATCCGCAAATCGCTTGAAGATATTATCCTCCCCTTTAAAATCTACGCCATGGAACGCGGGATCACCCTGCGCACCGTGACCCACTTCCACTCCCCTATATTCCCATATAATGAAGACACTCTCCGCAAGGTGCTCACCAACTTGATCGGCAACGCAATAAAGTTTACTCCCGACAACGGCACAGTCACTATCTATGCCTCCCTTCTGAATGCCGACAAGCGAGACAGGCAGACGTATTTCTATCTTTGTGTGAGCGACACGGGATGCGGACTCGGAGAAGAGGATATCGACAAGGTATTCGACCATTTCTATCAAGGCAAAAACCGCATGAAATACCCTATCATCGGTGCGGCCGACAGCGGCATAGGGCTCTATCTGTGCCGTAAGCTTGTGGAGGTATATGGAGGCACCATCTCGGCACGCAATAACAGGGGTGCCGGTTGCTCTTTCCGTGTGCTTCTCCCGGTAGACGATTCAACCTCACGTCCGGCCGACATATCCAAAGAGGATAATCAGGGCTGTGCACCCGATGCCGATGAGGAGACTGCAACAGACCGTCGCCTGAGAATCCTCGTGGTGGAAGACAACGACGACATGCGGGCCTTCATGCGCTCAGTGCTCTCCGACCATTACAGTGTGGTGGAGGCAGTAGACGGAGAGGATGCACTGAAAACACTCCTTTCCACAGATATAGATCTCATAATAAGCGATCTCATGATGCCCCGCATGGATGGCCTCGAACTGGCTGCCAAGGTCAAGGGCAACTTCACCCTGTCTCACATCCCATTCATCATGCTTACGGCCAAGACTGCGGCTGAAGCCCGTCTCGAAGGCTATCGCAAAGGCATCGATGCCTACATACTCAAGCCCTTCGACGAAGAGATGCTACTTGCCCGCATCCGCAACCTTCTTGCCCGCGACACCCGCCGCAAGAACCGCTTCATCGACGATATGAAAGTGGAGCATCTCGAAATCGAGGAGGAAAGCCGCGACCATAAATTTGTTGAGAAAGTGATGGAGGTGCTACGCGACAACTACACCAATTCTTATTTCGAGGTAGGCGAGTTTGCGGAGGCTCTCGGGGTGAGCCGGAGCCTGCTCAACAAAAAGCTCCAGAGCCTGATGGGGCAGACGGCCAATCAGCTCATCCGCACCTACCGTCTCCGCACCGCATATGAGCTGATCCTGAAGAACCGTGTCACCAAGAGCATGAACGTTACGGAGATCGCCTTCCAGGTAGGCTTCAACGACTCGAAATATTTCACCCGTTGCTTTACAAAACAGTATGGACTCTCGCCAAGTGCCGTGATGAAAGGAGAGAATCCATCGGGCGCATCTGCTCATGGAACTGCGGGAACAGCCGAAACTGAGAATGAGGTCTTGACTGAGAATACGGATGAATCTCTTGCTGATAATCCCGTTTAGCTTCAAAAGCCCTCAAAAGAGGGTTACCAAGTGAATTTCAGGCGTGGAGAATATGATTTTTTGGTGTCTTTACGCATTTATCCACTATTTTTCACACATTGTCCACCCTGCTGAGCCACCTATACTTTAATTTTGCAGGTGTAAAACTCCCTCTCTCCTGCCGGATACGTGTCGTACTACGGCTATAACCAAAACTCTGAATCTAAAAAACTAACCTATAAACAACCTGATATTACCATGACAAAAAGCAAATGTATGTCGGCTATGGCGCTTGCCATCTTGCTGACAACAGCCGCTTCCTGCGACGACTGGGGACGCAAGGACCCTCCCGCAGGCAACCAGGTGAAACCGACTCTGGAAAATGTGGCTGTCTTTGACTTCGAGACTGAAGAGGGACTCCTCGACCCGGCGGTGTTCAAAGCCGTAGCCAACCCGGGAGGCGCTGCCCCCGAAATCGTCGAGGATGAGATCAAGGGCAACGTCCTGCATCTCGACAACGGTTATCTTTCCATTTCAAATCCATTCAACAAGGTCACTCTCCAGGAGGCGGCCTCTTTTACGTTCTGGATGAAGCAGCCCGTGCTCACCGAGACTGATGACGAGGGTAATGAGACAGCGCTTCCCCAGAATCTCGCCGGTCCTTTATTCTCTTTCGAGAACGAGACCCGCAACGCCCGCCTCTCCATCAATCCCAACGGCGGCTTCACGTATGAAGCGCCCGACGGCGAATGGAAAGAGAATGATCCTGCAGAGTTCACCACAGGCTATATCACTCCCGGTGAATGGCACTACGTGGCTGTCATCATCAATAATGACGGCTACGACTGGTGGGTAGACGGCGACCGCAAGGTGTCAAAGACATTGGCCGGCTTCGACTGCTCAAAACTCGTGAAATTCATCAACAATGTGCCCGTGATGACAATCGGCTCGCCTGACAACAATGGTCTCTGGCTCGCCGACGACATCAAGGTTTACCGCAACACCATCACTGCTAAGGAGACTGCACGCCCTAACATCGGCAATGGAGGCTCTGGACCCGGCGGATTCGACTTCTCCAAATTCGAATACGTGATCGGCACTCCTATCTTCAACGTCGGACAGCCCGACTGCTCTTCGCCCTGGTGGACCGATTTCTCCAACTATTACCGTATTCCGGCCGAAACCTCGATGAACTTCCGCTTCATCAACCACACTGCCGGAACAGGCAACTGGACCAACTGGAACCTCTGCGTCGCTACAGATGCCGACCGTGGTGCCGACGGATATGCCGAATACTTCGTGATCCGTTCCGACCTCTTCGGATGGGGCGAATCATACAATGGCGACAACTGGTCAAGCACCGGATACGGCGACTGGGATAAATTCCGTGTAGACATGGAAGGCGCGGTAGTCAACGTGAATGTAGTGAGAACAGGCTCACGTATTGATGTGAAAGCTGTGGCCAACTGCCCCGACGGCACTGTCTACGAAGAGAACTTCTTCGCTGAATGTGGCGATGGCTCAAATGTGGTGCGTGCATTCTTCATTGTCGACAGCTCTTATCTCGAATTCGACAAGGATAACTGCTATCCCTACTGGCCGGTTGAAATCAATACACCCAATATCGGACAGCCCGACTGCTCTTCGCCCTGGTGGACCGATTTCTCCGACTACTACACAATACCTTCAGGAATGTCGCTCCGACTCAACTTCATCAACCACACCGCCGGCACAGGCAACTGGACCAACTGGAACCTCTGCGTCGCTACAGATGCCGACCGTGGTGCCGACGGATATGCCGAATATTTCGTTATCCGTTCCGACCTCTTCGGATGGGGCGAAGCATACAACGGCGACAACTGGAGCAACACCGGATACGGCGACTGGGATAAATTCCGCGTGGATATGGAAGGTGCCAATGTCACACTTCTCATCACACGCAACGGGGCCGAAGTAAAGGTAGACGCTACAGCTGAATGTGCTGACGGCACAGTATATGTCGAGCACTTCACCGCTCAGTGTGGCGACGGCTCGCAGATCCTGAGGGCATTCCTCATCGTCGACAGTTCATACCTCAACATGAATGCCGCCGGCAGCTGCCTCTTCACCCCTACATATAAATAACTAACCTAAAATCTAACCGAAAACATAATGAACAGCAACCTTTTCAAACCCGAAGGACGGCGGAGCTTATGGCTCCGTCTCCTCCCGGTTCTCCTCATGCTCTTCGCCGCACTCCCCTCTGCGGCCCAGATCGTGACAGGCGAGGTGACTGATCCCTCCGGAGAACCGCTGATCGGCGCAACTATCATAGAGAAAGGATCCACCAACGGCACAGCCACCGATATCGACGGATTCTTCAAACTCAATCTCACGGATGCCAGGAAAGCCGTGCTCGTGGTGTCGTATATCGGATATGCCACAGCTGAAGTGGAGGTCAAAGGCCAGACCGAACTCAAGATTATCCTCAAAGAGGAATCTTCAGTGCTCGACGAGGTGATCGTCGTTGGTTATGGCCAGCAGAAAAAGGAGTCGGTGGTGGGAGCTATCTCGCAGGTGAATTCCGGCGACCTGCTGGAGACTCCCTCCGCCAACCTCTCGCAGGCCATCACAGGTAAGATCCCCGGTGTGATCACCTCTCAGAGTTCAGGTGCCCCGGGTGCCGACGATGCCTCAATCTACATCCGTGGACGCGCCACTTTCGCCGGCGATGCCCAGCCGCTCATCCTCGTCGACGGCGTGGAGCGTTCGTTCTCCCAGATCGCCCCGGATGACATCGAGACAATCTCCGTGCTCAAGGATGCCTCGGCCACTGCCGTATACGGTGTGCGCGGTGCGAACGGCGTTATGCTCATCACCACAAAACGCGGTAAGGAGCAGAAGCCTGTCGTAAACCTCACGGCATCATGGCAGTTCCAGACCCCTACCCGCAAAGACACATATCTCAACTCCTACGAATCGGTGAAACTCCTTGAGGAGGCCCTCGCCAACGACGGTCTGCCCTCGCAGTTCTCCGCTTCCGACATCGCTATGTATGAGAAATCTGTCAACGGACAGCTCTCCGGTGTGGATGCACTCCTCTACCCAAATGTTGACTGGTATGACGAGATACTCCGTTCTTCCGCGCCCTCTCAGCGTTACAATGCCAGCGTGCGTGGCGGCACAAAGCGCATGCGCTACTATGCATCTCTTGAATACTATGATCAGGAATCGCTCTTCAAGGATCTCTCGAAAGACACCTACGGCAACTCCTCATCACTCAACTACAAGCGCTACGGTTTCCGTGCCAACGCCGACTTCTTCCTCACCAAAGACCTCCAGCTCTCAGTGAACTTCGGCACACGCTTCGAGGAGCGCCGCGGACCAAACTCGCAGGAGGATAATAACTTCAGCAACGTATTCTATCAGCTCAACCACACTCCGAGCTGGCTCTTCCCGATCGCTTATCAGGTGCAGAACGGCGACTCAATGAAGACTCTCTACGGCGGCAGCTCACAATATCAGAGCAACGTATATGCCACTCTCGCCGAGGGCGGCTACTACAAGGCCGTGAATACGGTGAACGAGACCAACTTCATCGCCGACTACAAGATGGACTGGCTCACTCCCGGTCTCTCCGTAAGGGGAATGATGAGCTTCGACTATGAAAGCTACCACCGCAACAACTACATGCGCAACTTCGCTACATACGAGCTCAACGACCGCGACAACTACGAGCAGATCGAGGCCTACAACCGCTTCAACTCCGACACTCAGCTCACCAGCACCCACGATTCTCTCTCCATCTACAAGCTCTATCTTGAGGCTCAGGTGAACTATGCACGCAAATTCGCCGGCATTCACGACGTGACAGCGATGGTGCTCTACATGCAGAACGACTACCGCTATCAGAGCGATCTCGCAAAGCGTTACCAAGGTATTGTTGGCCGTGTCACCTATGCGTATGACGACCGCTACCTCTTCGAGTTCAACGCCGGCTACAACGGCTCCGAGAACT
>CAZUNU010000122.1:0-9017 GCA_964622105.1 uncultured Sangeribacter sp.
TTTTCAATCGTTTCATGATGTTAGGTTAGTTTGAAAAGTATTATGGAAAACATTTGAAAGCGGTCGATGTGAATCGATCGCTTTCATCATTCTTACTTCAACCTATTCTGAGCGTAGATTGAAGCAAACGTAAGATCCTATCCCCCTATTCAGCATATCGTATATAAAATTTCTTCTATATAGAAAATATTTTATATAGCTTGTACATGGGTTATGGCAGTGTGGATTATTTTATATAGTTTTGCATAGGGATTGCTTTAACCAGATACACTCATGAATCAGTGCAACCGTACATATACATGGGTTAATACGCTAAAAGACAGCATATTTCAAAAGTTATAAGTCATGAAAGAGTAGTTTGTATCCTTAGTTAGCGAATGGTGGAGAAATGGGTAATATATGTACAGAAAAGATCATCCTAAATAATAATAGTTGTTGTTTTTTCGTTATCTTATAAATGTTAACAACGTTCTTTGTTAATTTTTCACATAATAGCTAATACTTTTTTATAATGGAAAACTTGAAAGATTTCGATGAAAAAGGAGTTTCAGAGATGGATGCAAAACATTCAAAAGAAATTGTTAATCCTGATGGCACAGGTCGATATACTCCACCAACTTCAGGAACAGGTCCAATTTCTTCTGAACGCATAACTGCTTGTCAGGGGAAAAGCTATGGGGATGCCTGTACCTGGACTGCAAATTCAGGAGTTACCCAGAAAGGAAAATGTATCTATGACAAGTGGGGTCTAACTAAAGGTAAATTATTCTGTGCTGGTGCTGATTATCGAGCAGAGTAAGTTTATGCCTATTCTCCTAGGTCCAAGGGGTTGAATTAAACCTCCGCTAGCATGATAATTGCAAAGAGTGGCTGTTTCACTAACTTGAGAATAGCTACTTTATATAGTCTATAACCAATAACTAATGAGGTCAGAAATAATTTTTCTTTTGATGATCATGCTATGGCCTACTTATTTGTCTGGTAACGAAATAAAGGTAGGTAATGCAGAGTTAATGGTGAAGGTAAACAGAGTTGGCATAAATCTAGAGGAGGTGCATGTTTGGGTGGAGACAGCTTCAATATTTTCCGGTTTTGATGACAACTCCTCCTTTAAACTTCACCATAAGGCAAACAGTTCCACTTATTATGGCTCAATACCTCTTGACTTGGCTGAGGATATCGTTGGCCTACGGATAGAGACTTCGAAAGACAGTTTTGGGATAATGCTTAAATTATCCCAATCTGTCCCTACAGAGATTGATGTGGAATTAGATCAAGATGGCCAGCTCATTTCTATCACTAACAGAAATCTTGCTGCCTATTCCACGGATGAGTGGGCAGAAATTAATCGTGTAGCGGTTAATTTTTATGCTAATGCTCGTTTAGGAGTACCAGATTCCCTTTACACCTCATGGGAAAAAGTGAGGCAATATGAGTTGGAAACACTTCTTCAAGAGAACATGAAGATGGCTTTTGCAGATACAAATGTACCCAAAAATGCCATTCCCATCCTTCGGAACAATGTTCTGATTCGTTTTGCATCATTGCAACTTATTCCTTATGTTAAAGTGGCTGAGAGACTCAATAATCTTAAAGTGGAAAATCCCCCAATAGAAGCTTATGAATTTCTTGATTCTATAGATTATTCCGATGTCTTTCTCACCAAGTTACCATACTGCGGATTGAAACCATTTCTTTATGCACTTTTAAGATTTCCTGCCGGAGGTTTTAACACAATAGGTGAGACGCCCGTAAAGGAATGGAAACAAACGGCCCGTCAGAAACTTGCAAAAGCAATGAAGAATCCTCCTGAGATTCTTTTGGATTTGTTGTCTGGGATGTCTTATATAGAACAAATTGATATAGATAAAATCAATCTTTCGGAGGTGCAGAAAGTCAATGTGATGGAGGGATATGACAATGATCTCAAAAGAATTATACTTAAACGGGATTCATTACTAACCTCCAGACATACCGTAAGTATGACTGATTTCTCTGATAAAGAATTTGATCTCAAGAATTATATTGACGAGAACTTCAAAAATAAGCCTGTAATCGTTGATCTGTGGAATACGTGGTGCGGCCCATGCTTGAATGCTATCCGCCAGACAGAACGGCTAAAAGAAAATATAGTTTTGTCGAACCGCAAAATTATCTTTCTCTATATAAGCGATACCACCTCTCCTCTGGATGAATGGAAATCCATAGCACCCTCTATTGGTAGCTATCAATTACGTATCTCGAAAGACGATGGTGAGGAATTATTCCATAAGTACGATCTGGACGGTTTCCCCTCCTATCTTATATTTGATACCAACCATAACTTGCTCGATTCTCAAGTTGGTTATCCTGGAAGCAACGTCTATATAGATTGGATCAATAGAATTTCCAAATAATAATATAACTTCATCCCCAAGAAATTATATTATTAAGACCTGTAATCACTGCTACACTAAGAAACTATATTTAATAAGCCTTGTGTGAACACTGCAAAGGCAATCATAGCGTTTCATAAATACTATAGATTAAATTTGAAGATGACAATATTAGGCGGTAGACAATTATAAATTATTATTAGTTCTTTGTGTAGAAAAATATAGTATGTAAATTTCTATACTGAAGTATGACGAAAGATATTATCAAATTATTTTTACATTTACTAAACATTTCTTATACTTCATCATATATTAATACAGTATGTGATGAGCAACCTTATTTTAATACATTTTGGGGAGTGGCGTGTGTATTGGCAAAATTTGGCGTTAAAAATAAGTGTATGCACTTTACCAATAAACATCTCATCCTCAATATTAATACTCCAGTTATTATTTCATATGAGAATTCTTTCGTTATTCTTAAATCCATTGAAGATGGTCTATGTCACTTATCATATGACAAGCACAGATCTAAAGCCATATCATTATCTCAACTACTGAATGGATGGAATGGGGATGCCATAGTAATAATTTCACACAGTACTGAAGAAAATGAATATGCCAGGCATAAATATCAAGAATGGATAAAAAAAACCAAATTGATATCAGGAGTATCATGTATATTACTCTTTCTTTCCTATCCTTTTTTTATTAATCACGATAACCTCCTTATTCTTCTTATCTTATTTCTTAATATAGTTGGAATATATCTCTGTAGCTTACTAATCAAAAAGTCTCTTGGCATCTCAAGTAAAACTGTAAGTATTGTATGCAGTCTAATAAAGGGTGGCAACTGTAGTACTCCTGTTTCCAATAGAGGTGCATTTATCTTACATCGTTATTTACCAATCATTGGAATGAGTTTCTTTTTGGGGAATACTGTATGGTTATCCATATTTTCTAAATATGCCTTTACTAATATTTCCATATTAACTTTTATTATATTACCCTTTACTATTGTCAGCTTATTATATCAAGCCATAAATAAGAATTGGTGCGTCTTATGTATAGGCGTTATTTCATTATTATACTTAATGGGAGTGTGTTGCTATATACATATTGGTTTTCCTATAATATTAAATCATTTAGGAGTTTATAATTTATTACTTCAATGTTCATTATTCATACTTCTCATTCTAATATTGGCCAAATTAGAAAATCTTTTTATAAACCATAAAGAGTTAGCATATTATAAACGAATTTATAATGAACTCAAGTATGATGAGAGAATAGAGAAGGTATTACTCCCAGATTTTATAGATAGTGTTAAGCCCTCAAACCTTCCTAATTTCCTAGTATTTGGAAATACTGAGAGTCATAATGAGATAATAATTGTAGGCAATCCTTTCTGTTTGCCATGTGGAATATTACATGACGAACTCTCCAAGTTAAAAGAAGTGTATAGTTTTAGAATAAAGTATGTATTTACATATTTTGATATTAGTCTTTCAGAAATAAATAAAATTATTATTGGCTTATATCAGCAAAAGGGTGAAGAAGAATGCTGGAGTTTTATGAGTGATTGGTTTGAGGATAAAAAGGAGAGCAAGGCATTCTACTTACCTACAGTAAAAATAACAGACAGGGTAAAAAAAGAATTCAAACTTCAAATAAATTGGTGTTCTAAGAATAAAGTATCACAAACTCCAACTATAATAATAAATGGGAAATTATTAGTTGCTCCATATAATATTAAAGATCTTAGGTATCTTCTGCAAAATCATATAACATCATAAAGCCAATAGATCTCTCCTATGATACTGCTTACTGACACTAATTTTGCTAGCTACAATATATGATACAAAAGAATGTAATTTTTATAGATGAAACTGATACCTCCTCATATAATGGAATCGGAACATTTAGAGATTTGATGCTTAAGAATTTATCTAATCATAATATCAAAGTATATTTGGTTTCCTTTAGTACTCAATCAAATATTCCTGATCCTGTCCCAAATGACGGGGATTTAATCCATTTCAGATTTTCATTCACAACAAGCAATGAATGGAGAGATAGAGGATTATCAATTTTCAATAAATTGATAGACTATCTTCAAGATAGTCCTAGTAATGTTTTTGTGATTAACCATTCTCCTTGCTCGACTTTTCTGGAAGATTTAAAAACTTATTATCCAACTTCTAAAATAATATTTATTGTTCATGATCAAAGTTGGTGTAGTGTAGAAGGGTGTACGCCTCATATCTTTTCAAAATTAATGAGAGAATACCATGAATATGAAGCAAAGGGATTTAACTATCCATGCATTCTAACCGAAGCCATAAGTGAGGAAATAAAAATTTATGATATGGTGGATACTATAGTAAGTTTATCTAAGGCTACTTATGCAATTTTATTACAAGACTATAGGATTACACCATCAAAAGTAATCTATATACCGAATGGTATATCTTATAAAAAGATGCATAATACTCTAAAAATAAGTAAAAATGAATTAGATCTTCCCCCACAAACAAAACTTCTTTTATATGCGGGTAGGTTAACCAAAAGCAAAGGTATTGAGCGGTTAATCCCAGCTGTACAATATTTAAAAAAACTTTATCCTGATATTAAATTATGTCTCATTGGTCAACCTTCCAATACTGTTTATTTCAATAAAATTCAAGTAACTAACAAGGATTTCCTTATTCTCCATAGATGGTTATCCAAGAGAGAATTAAAAAAGTGGTATGATGTAGCTGATGTAGGTATTATTCCTTCCTATTCCGAACAATGTAGCTTTGTGGCATTAGAAATGATGAGAGCGGGCTTACCTATCGTTACAACAGATGCTAATGGATTAAAAGAGATTTTTAAAGATGGAGAAAATGCGTATATTGCTCAATTAGGAGATAACAAATCTTTTGAAGTATCCTTACAACGAGCTATAGACAAGGCTTTACAAATCAATACTAGAACTCTCAATAAATTCAATAAATATAATTGGGACTTACTGCAATCATCTTATTCACTGAATAAGATGATTGCATCGTACCGGGATATTATTACAAAAATATGATTTTCTCTTTAGCTTTCTAATGGTTAAATACTGTATAGGTATCACTTTTTCACGTAATCAATCAAAAAGTTAGAAGTATCTAAGTTCTTAACCTTAGTCAGTGAGGAGAGAGGATCATGAAGAATATTATTTCTGGTGAATTATAGCAGTGTGAATTATTTTATATAGTTTTGCAATGGCATTGCTTCAGGGGGATACATTCACAAATCAATGTAAGAAAATACTTATGGATTGCTTTAACCAGACACACTCATGAAAAAAAGTAAATTTTATCTTCTTTTAGGCGCGGCATTCCTCTCTGCGTGTGCGTCGAAAACTACCGACAATTCCTTTACGGATAAAGTGGATCCGCGTATCGGATCGGGCGAACACGGACACGTGTTCGTAGGTGCCAACGTTCCTTTTGGCATGGTGCAAGCCGGCCCCACAAGCGTAACCCAAGGTTGGGACTGGTGTTCCGGATACCATGAGAGCGACTCCACAGTGATAGGCTTCTCCCACACCCATCTCTCCGGCACAGGCTGCGGCGACCTGCTCGACATTACCGTGATGCCGGTGACCGGAACCGACCTCATATACGCACGTGGCAATACCGATTCAATCGGGTCAGGACTCTGGTCGTATGCCGACCGATCAAGGGAAATAGTCAAACCAGGTTATTATTCCGTGCCTCTCACCCGCTATAACATACTGGCCGAAATGACCGCTACATCGCACGTAGGTTTCCATCGCTATACCTTCCCGCAGACAGAAGATGCCGCTGTGGTGTTTGACCTCTGCAACGGTGGCAACTGGGATAAGCCGGTAGAGGTACACATGGAAGCTGACGGCGACAACCGCATCTCAGGCTGGCGTCATTCCACAGGCTGGGCCAAAGACCAGAAAGTGTTTTTTACAGCTGAATTCTCACGTCCTTTCAAAAGTTTCAAGCTGATGGACGACAACGGCATGTTCGGACGTGCCGATTTCGACACCTCCTCCGAACCACTCATGATGAAAGTGGCCATCTCGCCTGTATCTGTGGAAGGCGCGAAAGCCAATATGGCGGCTGAACTCCCCGGCTGGGATTTCAACAATACCGTGGCCATGGCTGATCAGCGCTGGAATGAGGAACTTGGCAAGATCAAGATAAAGGGTGCCACACCCGACGAGGAGAAGATTTTCTATACTTCCTTGTATCACACCATGGTGGCTCCCTCGGAATTTTCTGACGTGAACGGTGATTACCGTGGAGCAAACGGAGAGATTGTGAAGGGCAACGGCTCCACCGCCTATACCACTTATTCACTCTGGGACACTTACCGCGCCGCCATGCCGTTGCTCAGCATCACTCACCCGGAGCGTTATGCCGATATGATAAACACCATGACAGCTATTTGCGAGCAGCAGGGACGTCTGCCGGTGTGGCATCTCTGGGGATGCGAGACGGATTGTATGGTCGGAAGTCCCGGTCTGCCGGTAGTGGCTGACGCTATCGTGAAGGATATTCCGGGTGTGGACAAGGAGCGTGCCTACAAAGCTCTGCTTACAACGGCAATGGATACAATCAGGGGTAACGGTCTGCGTCAGAAATACGGTTATATACCCTTCGACCTGCATAATGAGTCGGTGGCTTACGACATGGAGTATGCGCTGGCCGACTGGGCTGTGGCACAGGCAGCCTTGGCAATGGGCGACTCCGTTAACTACCGGTATTACAATGACCGCAGCCATTCCTACCGCAACTATTTCGATCCCTCTACCGGATTCATGCGTGGAAAAGACAGCAAGGGCAACTGGCGTACTCCGTTCCACGCACTCAACACCTCGCATCGCAACAATGACTATTGTGAAGGCAATGCGTGGCAATACACCTGGCTCGTGCCCCATGATGTGGAGGGTCTGCGCGATTGCTTCGGCTCGGATGAGAAGATGATCGCCAAACTCGACTCCCTCTTCATAGCTCCCTCCAACCTTGAGGGCGAGGATGTGAGTCCCGACGTATCCGGTCTTATCGGCCAATATGCCCACGGCAATGAACCGGGGCACCACACGGCATATCTTTACACAATGCTGGGCTATCCGGAAAAGACAGCCGACAAAGTGCGTGAGATTCTCGCCACAATGTACACTACGGCTCCTGACGGAATATGCGGAAATGAGGATGTGGGTCAGATGTCGGCATGGTATGTGTTGTCATCACTCGGCCTGTATGAAGTAGAACCGGGCAGTGGCCGCTACTGGTTTGGGTCGCCACTGTTCAGTGAAGCTGAAGTGGAGGTACCGGGTGGTGTATTCCGTATCATAGCTGAGGGTAATGATCCGGCAAGCCGAATGAACGGGAGCAGTGTGCCTGAGCTACGCCACATCGCCTCAGCTACTCTCAACGGCAATCCGCTCAGCGAACGCTACATCACTTACGCCGACATAATGAACGGTGGCGAACTCCGCTTCGTAATGAAGTGAACACCAGACTCCTCATCCATCAAAAATGAGGATGTGTCAAAATAGGTAATACGAGGATATACAGGGACATCGCTTTACGATATAGCTTTGAATATCAGCACGCTATTGCAGGGATATGCATTTGGCATATCCCTGCAATTTTTGAATTTTGACACACCCTCATTTTTGATGACGTAGGATAAAAAAAATGGGATGAGCGCGAAAAGCACTCATCCCACATGTCTGACATATATCCGAGAATTTTAAATAGTATCGCGTACGACTGAACATCTAACACTATTTTGCGGATAGCGGAGAGAACGAGATTCGAACTCGTGGATAGGATTGCTCCCATCGTCGGTTTAGCAAACCGGTGGTTTCAGCCACTCACCCATCTCTCCAATGGTTTGTCTGAAGGATTCTGCCCGTTGGCATTTTTCTTAAGAAATCATCTTGCACGACCTCTTTTCTTGCTTCGGACTCTTCCTTCAAGCGACTGCAAAGTTAGACATTATTTTTTTATCCGCCAACTTTTTTTCAAGTTTTTTTCACCGCTCCCCTATTTTTACAATATTTCCCGCCTCTTTTTGACGTTACTTTCAACCTTTTTGTTTAAATTTGGGGAATTAAATGAATTTACTATTGACCAGATGAAATATAACCGTATTCTTCTTAAGCTCTCAGGCGAATCGCTCATGGGCAGCCAGGGCCACGGCATCGACACCGATCGCCTCAATTCGTATGCCCTCCAGATTCAGGAGGCCGTAAACCATGGGGTGCAGGTGGGCATCGTAATCGGTGGCGGCAACATCTTCCGCGGACTCTCCGGCGCATCAAAAGGATTCGACCGCGTGAAGGGCGACCAGATGGGAATGTTGGCAACCGTGATCAACTCGCTTGCCCTGAGTTCCGCACTTGAGGCTATCGGACAGCCCGTGAAGGTTTTCACCGCCATTCCAATGTTCCCTATCGGCTATCCTTTCTCCAAATGGGAGGTGATCAAAGCCCTCAAGGAGGGAAGCGTGGCCATCATGAGCTGCGGAACGGGCTCACCTTATTTCACTACCGACACAGGCTCCGCATTGCGTGCCATTGAGATCGAGGCAGACGTGATGCTCAAGGGCACACGCGTGGACGGC
>CAZUNU010000123.1:0-3821 GCA_964622105.1 uncultured Sangeribacter sp.
GTAAGCATCGTACGTGGTCCAATTGTTTTGGGAGCACGTTTTGACAACGCCAAGCCCTTGACCGGTCTTGTTGCAGACGATCACCGCTGGGCGCACATAGCTCATGGGGAACTCGTATCCGTGTTTGATACTCCGCTAATGATCGGAAACCGGAAAGATCTGTTGAAGAAACTAAACAATCTTAAGCCGACTGGTGAAGGGAACATGTCTTATAAGGCAGATGGTCTTTTCAGCGTAAACGGAAAGAATGAGAGTATTATCCTTGAGCCCTTCTCCGGAATACACGACACAAGGTATATGATATACTGGCTCTCAATGTCGCCGAAGGAATACGTGGCTTATCAAACCAAGGCCCGCGAACATGAGGAACTTCGCCTTGCACTCGATGCACGAACAGTAGACGCTGTGAATACAGGCGAGCAACAACCGGAAGCAGACCATTTCATGAAAAACCGTAATTCTGTGAGCGGCAATTTCAACGGAGAGCCTTGGAGAGATGCTTCCAATGGTGGACACTTCGCTTACGACTTGTCTACAGCAGGCCGTTCGGATCTGAAACTGAGAGTGAGATACTGGGGTAATGAGACAGGCGACAAAAAATTCAGCATACTAATTGACGATGAGCCGTTAGCTTCTGTTGACAATTCCGGGAGATGGAACCGTAATGAATTCATAGACGAGGAATACCAGATTCCGGCTTCTATGCTTGCCGGAAAGGAAAAAGTAAACGTGAAATTTGTCCCTGAAGAGGGAAATTCCACCGGAGGAGTATACCACATACGTCTTCTAAATCCATAACGATATGGCTTAAACGATAAAAAAGGAAGGAGCTTCGGCTCCTTCCTTTTTTATCGTTTATAGCATTCTTTTCAAAGCCACTCTTACTTAACAATCATCTTTCTACCTCCTACGAGATAGATGCCTTTTGCAAGTCCTGCAAGAGCGTCTTCAACTGTTGCCGCGGTCTTGATTTTCTGCCCGGTCATGCTGTAGACATCTACCGGGCCATTAGTAAAAGTGTCGTTCACGCTGTCGCTCCATATGTCGCCGATTCCGGCTGAACCCCCTGATTTGAGCACCCACGCACCAACCATGGGAGCTTCAACCTGACCACTCGTGGCAAACACCTCAGCTCCGTCAGCATCATTGGCGGAAGGGAAAACTCTGATTGAGGTAGCCCAACGGTCGTTGACAAAGATATCTACGATTGAACCGTCAACAAAAACGTTGAGTGTCATTTCCGAACCTGTATCGGGACGCTCCGGAAGCACCTTGCGATAGACTCCGTTGTAGACATTGTTATCATTCACAACGCGGGAAAGGCCGGAGAAATCGGCTACAAGCTCGTTGGAAAGAGGATTGTAATAGATCTTACCCTCGCCGGATGCGTTCTTGAAGATATTGAAGCCGAAAGTGGCCGTGCCTACCTTGAACTTACCGAGCAATTCGAGCTGACGGCCGCTAACCTCTTCAAGGGCACGCACACCATCGATAGTCGTGTTGTTCAATACCACTCCTTCTGCAGAACGGAGGTCACGCAGACCTTCAAAAGGCTTCTGCACGAGATGACCTTGTGCGTCCAGAGAGATTTCACGCGGGAAAGAATAAAGATGTGCCCAGCCCCATTTGCTATTGTCGGATGTAGACACCTTATCCGGCACAATGCCTAATGCTATTGTCTTGCCATCCTTCTGATAAATTGTTGGAGACAGAAGTCCGTAGCCATCCTTGCTTATAAGCTCGAAATCGCGTGGAACAGTAGAATGAGCATCCGGAGCGAATGTGCCGTCGGCATTGATGTCGCCTGTCCAATAAAGTGTGTGCACACCGGTTGCTGTCTCAAGAGGAGTGACGGTCACGAGCCATTTGCCATTCTCCATCTTTGTCACAGTGGGCATCTCCCAGAATCTGCCGTCGGTAGATGTCGAAGTTCCCTGGAAGAAAGTGGCTCCGTTGTTGCTCCAGGTTCTGTTGGATTTATTATACTTATGGAGAGTGGCTACGCCCACGTTATTCTTGGAGGAGCCAACTATTATATATGCGTTGTCACCATTGCGGAAGAAGTAAGGGTCGCGGAAATCGTCGGAAAGACCGGCAGGGCGACCGTTGATGATCGGATTAGCCTCGGCTTTATCCCATGCTATCAGATCATCGTCAAGTGGCGTTGCCTGTGCAATCACAGCCTTGGCATAGTCAACTGCCGTATAGATGGCATTCGGTTTCCCGCCTGTAATCTCATCATCGGTGAAGACGCATCCGCTCCAGCAACCTTTCACATCATAGCTTTCGGCGGGAGCAATCGCGATGGGCTCTTCCGTCCAGTCATAAAGATTTTCGCTTGAGATGTGTCCCCAATGCAGGCGAGTCATATACGGTCCGTTGGCATTCTTCTGGAAGAATACGTGATAGCGGCCGTTGGAATAAGTCATGCCGTGAGTCTCGTTGGTCCATCCTGCTGCGGGCATACCGTGGAATTTGGGTCGGAGCAAATCATTCTCGAAACGTGATGAGGGGATTGAAAGATCAGCAGGGTTTTCTGCGTTGACAGCGGCTATCGACTCAGCAGAAAGGGCTTCATCATACACCTCAATATCGTCAATAAGGCCGTTGAAGGTGTCGAGGTAAATACTTCCCTGTATTCGGCTGTCGGCATTTTTACCCACAATCATTGTGGTGCCATCAAGGCTGACAGTGCCCATATTGTTATCTTTCTCACCAACCTTTTCTCCGTTGCGGTAAAGAGTAATCTTACTTTCCGGTCCGTTGAATACAGCTACGATATGGCTCCACTCGTTGCGCGGAATGATATCATCTGCCTCTATTTCTACAGGCCAGCCCCCGGCATAAGTCTTGAATGAATATTTACCGGTGTAACCAATAAAGAAACCCCAGCCTTGTTTGGCGGTTTCATCATATGTGCCGGCAACAGTAACTTTTTTGGTGGTAGGGGTATCAAATTCAATCACCGGATAAGTCTCGGGTGCCACCCAGATTGAGAATGTGGCTTTTGAGAGGGTGCCCAGAGGATTCACAGTGCCTCTTGCAAATGTAGAATATCCGTCAAGGCGAAGCGCTTTTCCGGCAGCGCCATCAATATTTTCGGGAGCAAATTTACCGTATACTCTCAAAGTTTTTCCGGAGATTTGATCTGTAATATCTTTCTTTTCGTTGACTTCCATTGGGAAGTGCATTACTCTCTCTGCCGACATGGTTCCGGCTGAGAGTAGAATTGATAGAAGGAGAAGTCCTGATTTCATTGGTGGTAAGAAAAGTAATAATGTTGCATAAGATTCATTAGGAAAAAAGATCCGCATGGAGCGGAAGTGTACGCACACTCCATGCGGATCTTAATTTATAACGGCATTTACAGCCTATTATTTCAGGTAATTGAGAATATTTGATGTGAGTTTCTCAACATTTGCCTGATAGGGGTTCTCACCAGAGTTCTGATTCCATTCGTAAGCTGCGAAACCATTGGCGATGCAGCGTCCGTGATCCTGATTGGCATAGAATTCTACGAGACCGGCTACACAGTGGTCGCGAACGTGACCCCAAGTTGCGAGTACGAGTGAATTGGTTATCACCTCGAAGTTCTTGATTACGTCAGGATAAGATCCTCTTCTGTAGAGGTTGCAATCCCAGAGGCAGTTGTGGTCTTCGCGTCTGCCTGGACCGATAAGAGGAAGCGTATTGTAGCCGTAACCATTGGGATCCTCAAGTGTGAGGCCTTCGTAAATTGCATGGTAAGTGCGATCGTAGAAGCCCTGGTCTGCACCGTCTTTGAAGTCAACGCCAAGATAAGGATTGATCACCCATACATC
>CAZUNU010000123.1:3921-8998 GCA_964622105.1 uncultured Sangeribacter sp.
ATCTCGGAAGGATGAACGAATTCTGCGTTAGGCTGACCTGCAAACCAGTTGGCTGCTGCATATTCGTCATCATCTTCAAGATCATTGTATGTGGCCACGTCCTCAGGAAGGAGATAGAGCATCTTGGGCTCGAAGTAAGGAATAAATTCCTCCACACTTGCACTGGGAGAATAATAGTAGGTGTCATATACCACCTCTACAGAGTAGGTAAGCTTCTCATCCATCGGCTGGCCCTTGAGCACGTAAGAGGTGGCGTCGCCATCAATAACGATAGCCTTAGAAGTATCACCGTTGGTGACGATACGTACTCCGGTGCGGTAAGCCTGAGTCGGAAGAGTCCATTCAAGGCTAACGTTACGTCCACTTACTTCGCCCTTGAGGTTGCTTACACCATCGAATGTCTCTGATGGAAGATCAACAACTACTGACTTACCTGTTGAGAGATAACCGTTGGTATATTTTACCTTAACAGTGTAGACCACTTCCTCACCGAGAGGAGTGCCGAGCACATTGTAGCTATAGCTGCGGTCGGAAGTGAGATCAAATGACTGGATCTCTGTAGCATTGCGATAGAGTACGCAACCTGCCACGTCGTTGCCGGAAGGAAGAGTCCAGTTAATGTGTACGTCATGATTTGCAACGCCACCCACTGTGAAGTCCATTGCGGTTGCCACAGGGAGTTCGGGACCCTCAGTATAGCCGTTCGGAGTGTAGTCCGAACAGCTTACCATGAAGAGGCTTAATCCCGCTGCCATATATGTCAGTTTCGAGAATTTCATTTCTATATTGTGATTTTGTTGCTAATGTTATTTTTATTTGTAAAGATCGCCGGCATTATCCACCTGATCAAGAGGAATCGGGCAATAGATGTCGTCCTCGCTGAGATGAGCATTGTCAAGATAATGGAAGAGGCTCTTTTCTTTTGCGTAGTATGCGTTGACTGTGCTTACAGCCTCACCCCAGCGCACGAGGTCGAACCAACGATGGCCCTCCATAGCGAGCTCAAGACGACGCTCCATTCTCACAGCCTTGCGGGCATAATCCTGACTCCAGCCTTGTGCGCCATATTCGCGTACAAGATACTTTGCTATTGAGGGATCGCAGTCAACCGGTGTATAGTTGGCATTAACAGATCTTGCAGCCTTGGCACGTATCTGGTTGATAAGGTTGCGGGCTTCGTCAAGCTCTTTGTTCTGTTCGATAAGTGCCTCGGCCTTCATGAGGAGCACGTCGGCGTAACGGATGATGATGTAGTTGAGTGAGCTTGCTCCCCAAGGCACGATACCTACAGTGACGTAAGGAGAATCAGGAGAAGGATACGGCTTCTTGCCTGAATACTGGCTGTAGTTGTTGAGGTTGCGACACCATTTCTCGTTGTAGTTGTAACCACGCCAGGGCATTCCGATGCGTCCGAATGTGAAGTCTACACGAGGATCGACGTTGCCGGGATAATTAGCCTTGTCAAGATTCTGAGAAGGTGCACTGGCAGGATCAAGATAAGGGAAACCACTTGCATCGGTGCGGAATGCATTCACGAGATCCTGTGAACCTGTATAAAAGTCGTCGCCGTTTCCGTAAAGATCACCCTCTGATACAGTACAGTTCAAACAGTTGCTGAAATTGAACTGGTCAGGCGCGTTTGCTGAAGAGAACTGTACAGCCATGACTGACTCATACTGGTTGTTCATCTCAGGCTTGGAGATGTCGAGGAAGTTCGGATAGAGCTGATACTGCCCGCTGATGATCACTTCATTTGCATATTTCTCTGCCATAGGATAATCGTGGATGAAGAGAGCTACTCTTGCAAGTACAGCTGCGGCAACATATTTGTTGAAACGGCCAGGCTCGTTCTGTTTCTCTACATTGTCTTCGAAGGCCTGCTTGAGATCGGCAACAATGAAATCTGCGATCTCATCGCGGGTATACTCGCTGGCACTCACACTGGAGGGATCTGCTACATTCTCATCGAAATAAGGGAATTTCTTGAAAATGCGATAGAGATCGAAGTAGTAGTAGGCACGGAGAGTCTTCATCTCGGCTATATATGCCTTCCGAGTTGACTCTGAGAGAGTTTCTGAAGATGCAATAGCACGTATTGCAGTGTTGCAACGGGAAACAGAGAAGTAATCGTTACGCCATTTGAAATCGAGAATCGGGTTATTACTCTGAACGTTACCGATTGAGAATTCGTGCATATACTCCTCATAGCCGAGTTCACCGCCACCCTTCTGAGCATCGTCAGAACGGATATCGAATACCCAGTTGTTGATCGGGCCGGCAAATGATTCATTATTGCCGAAATAGTGGCAAAGAAGAGTAGCGTAGGCGGAAGTCATGAGGTCGATAGCCTCATCATCGCCTATCTGTCCTACGGAGAACGTACCCTGAGGTTTGGTATCGAGCAGGCTGTCGCAGGATACGAGGCCCATACCGCTAACGGCTACGGCCATCGTCATCATTGATGTCTTTATGATATTCTTGATTGTTTTCATCGCTTTTTAGAATTGGAAGTTAACACCGAATGTGAATGTGCGGGGACGCGGATAAGCACCGTTGTCAATGAGAGCGCCGTATTCACCGGGAAGGATCTCCGGATCAAGACCTTTGTATTTGGTCATTGTGAATACATTCTCTACCTGTGCGAAGATATTGAGGTTTTCGCAAGCGAATTTCTTGGTGATAGCCTCGGGGAGAGTGTAGGAGAGCTTCAGATATTTCATCTTCATGTAAGAACCATCCTCCACATAGTAGGTTGAGAAACGTTTCTCATCATTGGGATCGGTAAGTGAGAGAGCCGGAACGTCGGTATTTCGGTTTTCGGGAGTCCAGGCATTGAGGATACCCACAGCGTGGTTGGTGTTGGTGTTTGCACGTCCGAAGCTGTAGAGCTGGCCTTTCATGATATTCTGGATGTCTGCGCCGAAATCGCCTGCGAAGAACATGTCGAGAGTGAAACCTTTATATTTGAAAGCGAGGTTGATACCCATTGACAGATCCGGGTTGGGATCACCGATGTAGCAGCGGTCGGCATCTGTGATTTCACCGTCGCCATTGAGGTCGCGGTAGATCAAGCGGCCTGGAGCGGCTCCGATCTGATTAGCATGGTTGGCAACTTCCTCCATGCTCTGGAAGATACCGTCGCATACATAGCCATAGTAGATACCCATTGGCTTACCGGGCACAAGGCGCTGATCACCTCCAATAAACTCCTGACGGTTGTTAAGTTTTAGAAGCTTGTTTTTATACTGTGAGAGATTGATTGATCCGTTCCAAGAGAAGTCGCCATAGCTGGGAGAGGTGTAACCCAATGAAATTTCCCATCCGGTGTTGCGCATAGAGCCTGTGTTCAACCATGTCGCTGCATTCTCACCTGCTACTGCAAGGGCCGGCGGAATAGTAAGCATGTCGGTAGTCTTCTTGACATAGTAATCAGCCGTAAGGTTGATGGCACCGCTCAAGAACTGAAGATCGATACCGATGTTGTTCTGAGTTGTAGTCTCCCATTTCAGATCAGGGTTACCTGTAGAGGCAAGTGTAATACCTGAAGTTGTGCTTGAGTTTGTTCCGGAGATATCATAAGCGCCGTTGCCGGTGTTGAAGATATAAGTGGAGTATGCAGGATAAAGCGAAGGAATGTTGGCATTACCGTTCTGACCCCAAGAGTAGCGGATCTTGACATCGGTAAGCACATTGTTCTCAGGCCAGAAGCTTTCTGCAGTGGGACGCCATGCTATAGAAGCTGCGGGGAAGATACCTGAACGATGTTTCTTTGCGAAGCGTGAGTTTTCGTCGCGACGAATGGTGAAAGAAGCCAGATAGCGGTCAGCGTAGTTGTAGTCAATCTTACCGAAGAGAGAGAACACGCTCCACTGAGTCTTGCCACCACCGTTGTTGCGATCGCCTGTGCCGGCACCAATCTGCATGTAATCTGCATCTTCGAAAGCGTAACCATAGCGGAATGCATTGAGATCTTTGAAGGTGTAACCTATTGCCTCCGTTCCGATAAGAGCCATGAGATGGTGAACCTCATTGAATGTCTTGTTATAGTTGGCAGTGTTGGTCCAAGTCCAGGTGTCACCCTGACCGTAAGTCTCATTTACAGAATTTTTATCGTTTTCATTAACACGACGACCAAGTTCCTGAACTAAATACTGTGAATGTTCGATACCGATATTGGTTTTCAGTGTGAGACCCTCAACCGGGAACACCTCGATGAATGCATTACCCAAGATTCTCCAGGAAGTATTAGAGTTGTCGGCAGCATTAGAGATGAGTTGCAAGGGGTTGGCAAGGTCAGACTTGATAAGGCTCATAGGATTTGCCCATTCTCCATTGAGACCCTTTACAGGGAGAGCCGGCATCTGAGAGAGAGCGGTGAAAGGTATACCACGGTCGCCTGCTACGTCCATACCGCGGTTGCTCCAGCGGGCTACAACGAGGTTCTCACCTACTGCAAGGTATTTATTGAAAGAGTAGCGAGAGTTGAGGCGAGCTGAGTAACGCTCGTAGAAAGTGTCTTTGATGTTACCACCCTGGTTGATATAGTTGGCGGAGAAGAGCATCGAGCCTTTCTCAGAGTTATTGGTGATAGAGGCTGTGAGGTTGTTGGTCCATGCAGTATGGTAAACTTCATCCTGCCAGTTGGTGTTGGCGGTCGGGAAGTTGGTGTTGCCGTCTACATACTGAAGGAGTGCTGGTTTGGGACCATCGCCGTAGAGAATGTGGGAAGGTTTGATGCCTGAGTTCTGCGCAGCCATCCAGTAAGCCTGACCCCATTGATCAGCGTTCATTACATGATAACGCTTTGCGATGGTCTGAGCTGAAACTGCATAATTCACATTGATTGTGGTGCGCTCGCCTTTGCCATGTTTGGTAGTGATAATCACGACGCCGTTGGCAGCACGTGAACCGTAGATAGAAGCGGAAGCAGCATCCTTGAGCACCTGCATTGTTTCGATATCACTCGGGTTGATGCAGTTGATATTATCGGTGGGCACGCCATCAATAATATAGAGAGGATCGTTGCTTGAGTTAGCGGTAGACATACCACGAACGCGGATTGAACCTACGCCACCGG
>CAZUNU010000124.1:0-8946 GCA_964622105.1 uncultured Sangeribacter sp.
TACTTGGATTATTTCCCATTACAGTTTCCCACAAAGCTTGTGTCACTTCATATTTACCGATCTTATAGTCATGCAGTGTTACTTCATGTTTGGGAGTTTCATAAGCATGTTCGGTCTCATCAGCATCAAACCCCATTGTGAATGTACCTCCTTCTACAAAGACCATCTCAATATCTGGGAGGTCATTTTTAGAAGCCCATCCCATAAGGCCCTGCATGATGCCGATAATAAGCAAAATCAGTTTTCTCATGGACATTATCTGTAATCGGTTTCTATAAAGTCAAAAGACTCTGATTTCTTGTTTAACGCATTAGGCTCAATCTTCACGGCTTCAGGCAATCCTGAGGCCGCAAGTGCTCCCATCGGATTATCAACCATGGCACGACGGGCACGTAGAATATCCTTACGATTCACTTTCTCATATTTTTCAGAACCGTAAACTTTGCCGATTTTTTTGTCAGTTTGCTTGATCCCGTCAGCAAAGAATCCGATTCCATCTCCGGTAGTGGCTTCAAGAATCAAACCGGGCAGACCCCTGAATTTCCACGGTCCATCCTGAATTGGTATTTCCGGTGTGAACCATACGGTCCATACTCGCCCATGATAGTCCGTAGTGGCCTGAATACATTCATAACCGAGTATGTTCTTAGTGCTGTCTCCAATTTCCCACACCATTTCAGAGAAAGGCTCTGTGTAATATACATGGTCATTCTGTAGCATATCATAGACAGTTAATGTGGAATCCTGATCAGTTTTGATCACATAAACTTTTTCCTTCTTTCTTGGAAGTTTATCAGTTATAATATGCCCCCGGTCAACCATAGCTTTGAAGACGGCCATCTGTGTTTTCTTGAAATTGGCAAGTCCCTCCGGTGTTGATGAAATGGAATCAATCTCTTCTGACTGGGGATTGAAAAACTTTGAAAGAGTGGAGTTAGCCAAAAGATGATACTTACTGTTCTTTTCCACTCCATTTGCAAAGAAGGAACGCACATCATAGCTCACCTCAATATCAGCTTTCTGTGCTAATACTGAAATCGTCGCTAAACATGCGAGTATTGATGTGATTATTCTTTTCATATTCTTATTGACATTTAGATTAAGCCACTGAAATTAAAACACACCTTCATCTGCTTTGCGAATGAAGTCTTCTGCTATTTCATCGGTCAAAATTGGCAGGGCCTTAATTGGGATAGGCATATTTTTTGTTTTAGTATACAAAGCTACAATAATATAATGAATTAACCAAGCCTTTTGGTGTTAATTCATTACGAAAATTTCAGAGAACTCCGCTCATGCTGAGGAAGAAGGAGTGGTTTGAGAGGATTGTGGGCTTGAGTGGTTAGATAATATTTTTGAGATTGGAGTGTGAACCGAAAATATGGAAGCGACGTTATAATGACATCAAAACCCCTTAAACCGTCACAGTTATGTTTGAAAATCTTAAAGACAAGGCCGGCGATCTCCTGAAGGATGAGAAGGTCAAAGAAGTAGTAGAGAAAGTACAGGAATTTGCCTCCTCTGAAAAGGGCAAAGAAGTTATTGAAAACGTAAAGGAAAAAGTCACAGACTTCATCTCACATAAGAAATAATCTTCATTATTAAGAAATACTTCCTCTTGTATGAGGAGAAAGGAGGAGCGGGCCGCCCGGATTATTATTCGGGAGGCCCGCTTTGCATTCAGAAAGATGATACGTCCGTTTAATCCATGGAAGCGTATTCACCTAATCTGTGGAAATAAATGTGATTAATCTGTGAAGACGTATTCGGCTGCCACTTCAGTGATGGCATCCTGGTCCGGTTCCCACTGGCCCGGGTTAGAGGCACTCATCTTCACGAGATCCATCATGGGATAATAATCGCAATTGGGGAGATCGTTTTCGGGATCGGAAATCTCCATTTCCCAGGTTGTAGTGTTTATCTGGAGCTGCACATCATCGCTGTAGGCTTCTTCAGACTCAATATATTCATTGACAACTTCAGTCAATGCTTTGATAAAAGAATTGGTATTCATGTTTTTATGGTTTATGGTTTATAGTTTATGGTTGAGGGTTCGTGAGGACACCTTTGACAAGCTACCCAGCACAGCCCATTCCTTTGAGTCAGGAAGAGAACTCCTTAGAGCGCGGCAAATTTCTTTGATTCGGAAGGAAGGGAAGTTTTTAGAAATCAAAGAGGATATTGGCGGAGAGATTCCAGGCGTTGGTGCGCAGAGTCATGTGTGAGGGTGAGGAGAGAGCGTTGCCGAGGCCAAAACGATAACCGGCGGTAAGCTGGATGAAGTTGACTATATCGAAACCTATACCCAAATCCCATCCGGCTTGCACAGTGCGAGTCTTGAACTGAGTCGGCATAAAGTCAGTAAATTGAGCACCGGAATAATCAGGCCCATATATTCCCCGGTAAATGTAGCCATCATCGTGACCCAAACGGAACATTACGGAAGGCCCGGTGTAGATCATCGGAGCGAAAAGATTCTTGGTTTGTGGAATCCAGAATTTCCATTTAAGATGCAAGGGTATCTCTATGAAATTGCGACCGAGACTCTTGGGTTTCTCATCAGGGGGGATGATGCGCGTATTATAGCGGGTGTAAAGCACAGCTATATCGGGAGCGAAACCACATTTTTCAAACTGATATTCAAGCATAAGGCCGCCACTGAAAGCACTTCTGTTGTCAAGACGTACTTCTTTCAAGGCGGCACCTGTATATACTGACGGAGGGCCTTCCAAATCAGAATTATTGCCAAGTGAGGCCGAGGCAAAGTCTCCCCCGAAGCGGAAGCCATAACGCAACTGGGCCTCTCCTTCCTTAGTAAAAACCAAGGAAAGCACTATGCATGTCAATATCGCCGTAAGCCTGGTGCTTATTTTAAAACTATTCTTTCTCATATCCGGATATTCTACAATAGAAAGATATTTCTACAAATTTAAATAAAAAATATGAAAAAAGAGCTCGCTCAAAGATGAAATTAATGTATTTCGCCACAATAGAAGAGGCTTTTGTGCGGAAATGTCAGGGAAAATGCTTAATTTCGCGACATAAAACATGTAATACACTCAGAAGCATCTTTTTCAGCTTCTCTAATCAAGCAACTAAGCAATGGCAACAACTTTGGTCAAAACATCTTTTGACTTTCCCGGACAGACTGCCGAATACCACGGCAAAGTGCGCGATGTCTATACAATCAACGACAACCTGATGGTGATGATAGCTACAGACCGTATATCGGCCTTCGACGTTATCCTTCCGGAGGGCATTCCGTATAAAGGACAGGTGCTCAACCAGATCGCCGCTTACTTCCTCGATGCCTCCGCAGCAATTGTGCCCAACTGGAAGCTGGCTGTTCCCGATCCGATGGTCACAGTTGGAGTAAAAGCAGAGTCTTTCCCAGTGGAGATGATTATCCGCGGCTATCTCACCGGAAGTGCCTGGAGGGAATATAAAGCCGGTTGCCGTGAGCTCTGCGGAGTGAAGCTCCCCGACGGCATGCGTGAGAATGAGAAATTCCCTGAGCCGATCATCACCCCCACCACCAAAGCCGCCGAGGGCCACGACGAGAATATCTCTCGCGAGGAGATCATCGCGCAGGGACTCGTGAGCGAGGAGAATTATAAGGTGATGGAAGACTACACTCGTCGCCTCTTCGAGCTCGGCACAAAAATGGCCGCCGAGAAGGGACTGATCCTTGTGGATACAAAATATGAATTCGGTCTGCGCGACGGCAAGGTTATCCTGATCGACGAGATCCATACACCCGACTCCTCACGCTATTTCTACGCTGACGGTTATCAGGAGCGTTTCGAAAAAGGCGAGCCACAGCGTCAGCTCAGCAAGGAGTTTGTGCGCCAATGGCTTATTGACAACGGATTCATGGGCAAAAAGGGACAGAAAGTGCCTGAGATGACTCCTGAATTCATCCAAAGCGTCTCGGAGCGTTATATTGAACTCTACGAGCACGTTACAGGCCAGAAGTTTGTGAAAGCTGATGAACACGACCTCACCTACCGCATCTACCGTAACGTCTCTTCCTGCCTCCTTTCGCTGAAAGCTTGATAAGGAGAAACATATCACTGACAATTTTAAATGGAAAAATTATACACAATGGTGGCGGAGCGGCTCGGTCTCTCCGCCACTGCTGTAAAAGCCACTGCCGAACTCCTTGATGAAGGAGCCACTGTGCCATTCATTAGCCGCTACCGGAAAGAACGCACCGGTTCGCTTGACGAGGTGGCCGTGCGCGACATCGAGACCACTCTTAAGACTGTAGCCGAACTATTGGCACGTAAGGAATTCGTGGCTCAGGCAATCTCTGACGCCGGAGCCATGACCCCGGATATGGAGCGAAAACTCGAAGAGGCCAAGACTATGACTGAGGTAGAGGATATTTACCTCCCTTTCAAGCCGAAGAAACGTACCCGCGCAACCATAGCACGCGACAAGGGTCTCGAACCTCTGGCCAAGATAATCATGGCCGGACGCAGCAGTGATCCTTCAGCTTCAGCCGCCAGATTCGTTGGCAAGGAGGTGAGGGATGAGGAGGAAGCTTTGGCCGGAGCCACCGACATTATTGCGGAGTGGGCTTCTGAATCGACCCGACTGCGTAACATAACGCGCAACACCTATCGGCGAACGGGTTCGCTCGGCTCCTCCATAGCCAAGGGTAAAGAGGAGGAACTCGCCTCGGGACCTTATGCCCAGTATGGAGAGTTTTCAAAAGATATCCGTCATATGTCGTCTCATCAGTATCTCGCCTTGCGACGTGCCGAACGCGAAGGGCTTGTAAAGTTGAAATACTCACTTTCCAACGGATCCGACAGTCTTGACGACTCTCTGGCAAGGGCTTTCATGCCACGCAACGCATCGCGGGCATGCGAGGAGGTGATAGCCGACGCTGTGGCAGATGCTTCGAAACGCCTGCTGCGCCCATCTGTCGAGAACGAGATCTCCGCAGAACTCAAGGAGGAGGCTGACCGCGTGGCCATCGGCATCTTTGCCGACAATCTCCGTCAGCTCCTTCTCGGATCGCCGCTTAAAGGAAAACGGGTGCTCGCGCTCGACCCCGGCTACCGCACGGGTTGCAAGGTTGTGGCTCTCGATGCACAAGGCAATCTTCTTGACGACACTGTAATCTATCCGGTGCCTCCTAAAGCGGATCTCGAAGGATCGGCACGCACTCTCTCTCGCCTTATCTCCCGCCATAAACTCGACGTGATCTCACTCGGGAATGGCACGGCATCGCGCGAAACGGAGAAATTTCTCAAGGATTACAAAGTGATGGATCCCTCCAAGATCTTCGTGGTGAGTGAAAACGGTGCCTCGGTATATTCAGCTTCCGACATCGCCCGCAAGGAATTTCCGGATAAGGATGTAACTGTGCGTGGCGCGGTCTCGATAGGTAGACGTCTTATTGATCCGCTCGCAGAATTGGTCAAGATCGACCCTAAATCAATCGGCGTAGGCCAATATCAGCATGATGTAGACCAAAGCAAGCTCAAGGATGCTCTCGACTACACGGTTATGAGTTGCGTGAACGCCGTAGGAATTGACGTAAACACAGCTTCTGAAAAACTGCTTTCCTACATTTCCGGCATCGGTCCGGCTTTGGCCACCAACATCGTGTCTTACCGTGCCGCAAACGGCGACTTCACCAGCCGCGCGCAACTGAAGAAGGTGCCGCGCCTTGGCGACAAGGCTTTCGAGCTTGCCGCCGGATTCCTACGGGTGCCAAAGGGTAAAGAACCTCTCGACAACACCGGCATCCATCCTGAAAGCTACCATATAGTGAAGCGCATGGCGGAGTCGATTGGCGTAAAGGCATCTGAGCTGCCTGCCAACGATGCGCTTCTTGACCGTATCGATATAAAGGCATTGGCGGCCGCAGGTGTCGGTGGCATGGAGACAATGACCGACATTGTGAAGGAACTGCGAAAACCGGGTCGCGATCCGCGCACAGACGACAACAGCGATGCTTTCGTGCCGGGTGTCGATAGTTTCGAGCAGCTCACAATCGGCATGGATCTGCCCGGCATTGTCAATAACATCACAGCATTCGGCGCTTTCGTTGATCTGGGCATAAAGGAGAACGGACTTATCCATATATCCAAACTCGGCTCAGGCCGACGGGTCAATGCGGTAAGCGACGTGCTCAAACTCGGCCAGCGGGTCAATGTAAAGGTGATCGACATCGATCACGGCCGCCATCGCATCTCACTCTCCTTGCTCCATAATTAATGAGGGCTACAAGTATAACCAATTCGATTTCATAATACATGACAGAACAGCTACTCAAGGCAGCAGGCATACGCCCTACAGCCAACCGGATACTCGTGACCAGAGAACTTCTCGCTTCGGATAGTCCTCTGAGTCTCACCGAACTCGAGACACGGATTGACACGCTCGACAAATCGAGCGTGTTCCGTGTGCTCACGCTGCTACTTGAGCAAGGTCTGGCACACGGGATTGAAGACGGACGAGGGATCACCCGTTATGAGATATGCCACGCCCACCATCACCATCATGGAGATGATGTGGCAGGCGATGATGACCTGCATGCCCATTTCTACTGCGAGAAATGCAAGAGAGTGTTCTGCTTTCCTCAGATCAACACCCCGAGAGTGACGTTGCCCGAGGGCTTCTCCGTAAGTTCGATCAACTTCATGATTAAAGGCACCTGCCCGTCATGCAGGAAATAAAGACCGACAGCGCCACGCTTTCAGGAAAGCGTGGCGCTGTCGGTTTTTATTCAAGAAGACTGTTCACTCGAGAATATAAAGGGCGCGGGGTGGGAAAGTCATCTGTTCGGTCACAGTCACCTCCTCTCCGGAGAGCATATCGCGCTTCTTTGTGCCATAGGGAAGAATTTCCAAGGTCTGTTCCATGTCCATCGTCACGGGTTTGTCGTTACCGTTCATCATCACCACTACCTGACGGTCGCCTAAACGACGTTCATAGACATAGACACCCTGATAAGGCATGAAATGCTTCAGCGAGCCCTTGGCTATTACCTCATTGCCCTTGCGCCAGTTCAGAAGAGTCTTCATGAAATCCAGCGCCTCCTGCTGCTTGGCCGTCAGTCCCTTTCCTGAGAATACGTTGACATCACCATTGTCGTCAGGAAAACCACCGGGCATATCGCGTCTCACATAGCCGTCGCTCCCCTCTTTCGAGCCGTTCATCAGGATCTCTGTGCCATAATATATCTGAGGTATGCCCCGTGTAGTGAGCAGGAAAGCAATCGCCTGCTTCCACCAGCCCAAATCCTCGGGCATCTCAAGGAGGAAACGGTCGGTGTCATGGTTATCGAGGAAGGTAAGGATCCTTGAGGGATCGGGGAAAAGGTAATCGAGGGCGAGGTGATCATACATGGCGTTTATACCGTTCCAGGGATCAGTCTGCGATGAGAAGGCGTCGCGGGCCTTTATAGAGAGCACAAAATCCATCACAGTGTCAAGTTCCGGATCACCCTTGCGGTTGGTGAAAGAGCCCTTCTGCCAGTAAGCCTCTCCACCTTCGTTGCCATACCAGCACTCCCCCACTATATTGAATCCGGGATATTCCTTACGAACATCATTAAGCCAACTGACCATGCCGTCGAAATCAGCGTAGGGGTAAGTGTCCATGCGGATGCCGTCGATTCCCGCGTCTTCGATCCACCATATGGAGTTTTGCGAGAGATACTTCATCAAATGACGGTTGCGTTGGTTGAGATCAGGCATCTCTTTTACAAACCAACCATCCACCGTGCGCTTATAATCATAATCGCTTGCATAAGGATCGTGTACGGTAGAGAGACGATAATTGGTCTGCACAAATTTATCGGGGAAGTTAAACCAGTCTTTCGATGGCTTCTCCTTCATCCAGGGATGGTTGCTGCCAGAGTGATTGAATATCATGTCCATCACCACCTTGATGCCACGCTTATGAGCTTCGTCGATAAATTCACGCCACTCTTCGTTCGTGCCGAATCGCGGATCAATACGATAGTAGTTGGTGGTGGCATAACCATGATATGAGCCGCCAGGCATATCGTTCTCAAGAACGGGGCACACCCATACGGCTGTCACCCCGAGAGAGTCGATGTAATCAAGATGTTCACGGAGGCCACCGATATTGCCACCATGGCGACCATTCGGATTCTCACGGTCGGGTGTAATGGGATAATCCATCCCTTTCACAGCTTTCGAGGCATCTCGCCCGTCGGAAGCGAAGCGGTCAGGCATGACGAGATAGAGCACGTCGGAAGCATCGAAACCGGTTTTTGTGGCCGGATCCGTGGTGCGGGCTTTAAGTTCATACGGAAGCACGGCTGATTTCTTTCCCTCTTTGAAGCGGATATCGAGCGTGCCCGGGGCAGCATTCTTGTCAATCTTTAGATAAAGAAACATGTAGTTCGGATTATCAAGAGTGACTTGCTCGGCGATGCTTACTCCCGGATAATCCAAGGAGGCTGAGGCAGCCGCTATATCCTTGCCGTGGAGCATTATCTGCAAGGTGTCTTGCTGCATCCCCGTCCACCAATAAGGAGGCTCCACACGGTCTATCTGGATGGAGGCGGCATCGGCTCCGGCTGTCGAAGCCAATGATGCAAGGGCCATTGCCATTTTTGAGAAGAACTGCTTCATAGTTTTGATTTGGTATTCGGATTTGGGTTTTGATTATTTACCGGATATATTAATGGTTATTATTCTGCGGGTTAGGGGATTTAGTTGGAGCGAAGGAGAAGGGAGGCAACCTATACACCCTGAGACAAACCGCCAACGGATTTCAAAATTACAATTTTTTTTGAAAAAAATCATCTTTGGCATAAACCAAATAAACCCTGCCAATGTTATAATATCGTAAATCAGATGACAAGGTCGCAATGACCAATGAAAGATTCAGATTTTACACGTTTCATGATGTTAGGTTAGTTTGAAAAGTATTATGGAAAACATAAGAAAGCGG
>CAZUNU010000125.1:0-8817 GCA_964622105.1 uncultured Sangeribacter sp.
ATAAGCCAGCAGATTTACAGTCTGCCCCATTTGGCCACTCTGGTATTCGCCCGAAAAAATCACCTTGTTGACTGCCTGTTTTGACGGCCCCTCAGGTCATTCCCGAAATCGAGTGCAAAGTTAGTGCTTTTTTATTTACCCTCCAAATTTTCCGACAACTTTTTTCTAAAAAATTTACGCTGTCTTGAACTTTATAGGGAAATAAAACGTTTAACTTGCTTTATTACATTCCGTTATTTTCATTAATGCAAATAACGTCTATTTTCATGTATTACTCTACCGTCACTGACTTGGCAAGGTTTCTCGGCATATCTACATCCTTACCCTTATTAATGGCGATATAGTAGCTGAGAAGCTGCAATGGCACACTTGTGATAATGGGCGTCAGACACTCCGGCATCTTCGGCACTTCCAGTACATGATCGGCAATATTCCCGATAGTTGTGTCTCCTTCGGTGACGATGGCTATCACTGAGCCGTCACGCGCCTTCACCTGCTGCACATTGCTTACGATCTTCTCATACAAATGATCATTTGGAGCAATAATTACGCTGGGCATTTCTTCATCGATAAGAGCAATCGGTCCATGCTTCATCTCCGCAGCAGGATAACCTTCTGCATGTATATAGGAGATCTCCTTCAGCTTGAGGGCACCCTCGAGCGCAACCGGATAGCTGTAACCTCGGCCTAAATAAAGGAAGTTGCGTGCATAGGTATATATAAGAGAAAGCCTTTCTATCTTTTCATTTAGATCAAGCACCTCTTTCACCTTGTCCGGAATCATCAGGATATGGCGTCCTAATTCTGCAAGTTTTTCTGAAGGCAAGGTCCCTTTTTCCTGCGCTATACATGCCGCAAGCAATGTCAAAACCATTACCTGTCCGGTAAATGCCTTTGTGGATGCCACACCTATCTCAGGACCTACATGGATGTATGTACCGCTGTCAGTTTCGCGCGGAATACTGCTGCCGACCACATTACTGATGCCATATACGAATGCGCCCTGTTTCTTCGCAATCTGGATAGCCGCCAATGTATCGGCTGTCTCCCCACTCTGTGAAATAGCGATGACAATGTCGCGATCATCAAGAACGGGATTAGAATAGCGGAACTCACTTGCATATTCCACTTCTACCGGAATTCTGCACATATCCTGAAGCAGGTATTTGCCAAGAAGGCCGGCATGCCAGGATGTGCCGCAGGCAACTATAACGATTCGTTTGGCCGCTTTGAATTTCTCTATATTATCCAGCACACCGTTAAGGACGAATCTGTTGCCATTCTCTACAACCCGGCCCCGGATACAGTCGCGCAACGTATTGGGCTGTTCGAAAATCTCTTTAAGCATGAAATGAGGATAACCGCCCTTCTCAAGCTGAGAGATGCTCATTTCCAAGGTGGTGACATCTATGCGACTCTCCTGATTCTCAAGATTCAATATCTTCAGAGGTTCTCCGCGCTCTATCACGGCCAGCTCCTCATCCTTGAGATAAACGCAGTCTTTTGTGTATTCTACAAAAGGAGTGGCATCGGATGCGAGGAAAGTCTCGTTCTCCCCTATTCCCACTACGAGAGGTGAACTTTTGCGGGCTGCAATTATACGGTTAGGATTATTCTTTTCGATCACTGCAATGGCATAAGCGCCCACCACCTGCTTGAGAGCCTCTCTCACTGCGTCAACCAATGAACAGTCGTTGGAAACGCGGATATATTCTATGAGTTGCACGAGCACTTCGGTGTCGGTCTCGGAATGGAATTTGCATCCATGCTGTACCAAAGCATCCTTCAGCACCTTGTAATTCTCAATAGTGCCGTTGTGCACGAGCGCGAGATTTCCATCCTCACTGAAATGAGGATGTGCGTTGCTATCGCTCGGCTCTCCATGCGTAGCCCAACGGGTATGGGCAATACCGGCTTTGGCCTTAAGGTCTTTGTCCTTGCAATAATTCTCAAGGTTGCTTACCTTACCTCTGGTTTTATATACATTAAGCTTACCGTCGGGATTCACAAGTGCTATGCCGGCACTGTCGTATCCACGGTATTCAAGGCGATGGAGACCTTTGATAAGGATGTCATAGACATTCCCATCTCCGATATAACCTACAATTCCACACATATTAAGTATAGTCTTGACATCCGGACGGCGTAAGATTGGCCACCTTTCGCTCCGGAAGAAATTGTTTTTCTTAAAAATTAAAAGCTGCCTTTTTATTATGATAATAATTGGCCGCGGCTGTTATTCACAATTTACTCCTTATATAATATATAGGGTATTTATCCCGGCCGGAAATAAGGAGTATTTCTCAATGTTTGGTTTCCCGGAGTGCATCTCGCAATGGAGTACAGCCCCTTGTAATAACTTTAACGGCATAGCAAATGTTTTATTGCAGAATTTGCATAAAAAAAGCATATGCATGTGCAGACTTACTCTTACATGCATATGCTTTTAAACTTTCAGATTTCAGTTAATATTTTCTATTATTCTGCTACTGCCTCTCCGGCGCCACCGGCTATCACTCCGGCTGTGTCTGCTGCAGGCATCTCAACGATTGAACCCACAACGTTGCTTGTAGTGTCAACCTCGGCCCATGCCGGTGCGGGGAACCAGGTAAGAGGAGCATACTTGTTGATGAGTTCTACGTTTTTCTCACCGATAGCCTCTTTGCTTACATTGTTGAGCACACTCTCAAACGACTGGAGATAGTTTTCTTTCTCTGTAATGGAAGCTAACTTGTCGGTGAGCTCCCCTGCTTTGGGTGAATCTGCAGGAAGAAGATTGATCTCATCCTGAATTTTCTGAGCTGTCTCGGCATACTTTCCGCAATAGTCAATCATCACAGTGTAGTCTTTCTCGGTGAGCTGTGCTCCATCCTTGATCTTGGAAGCTATGGCTGCTGCCTCATCTTTGCTA
This sequence comes from uncultured Sangeribacter sp., assembly GCA_964622105.1. GTDB lineage: Bacteria > Bacteroidota > Bacteroidia > Bacteroidales > Muribaculaceae > Lepagella. Next base: position 2,912 of record CAZUNU010000125.1, read on the forward strand.
CCGCAAGCCGCCATAAGCAAACATACTGCCACAAAGGCAAAGAATTTCATGAATTTCATAATCAAACAATTTAATGAATATATACAGTAGTAATTATCCGGATATACATTAGGAGGCATTTGCCTCAAAACTCATCACCCAAAGGGTTAAGAGCTGAGTCTCTGAGCTTATAAAGAAGATGGCGCTTTAGCGAAGGATCATCATGAAGCATAGATGAAAGCTCCCAGTGATGCCCGGCCTCTTCTCTCAGCAAGGGAGAGGTGGCGTCAACATTAGCAAGATTCCACGTAAGCAACACTGTCTTTATCTTCAAGGCCTTCAGTTTCCTTACAAGCATCTCATGATCGGCATCTCCGGTTATGAGCACTACGTAATCAAACTTACGGAAAGTGGCCAGCTCATAAGCTTCCAGTGCAAACCATACGTCTACACCTTTCTCTATCACTTGCATCACCCCATCTTTTTCCATCTCGCGCAGATGCTTGTAATGGAAAATCACATCGTTTTCTATCAGAGTGTCTTCAAACTTTCTTTCATTATACAGCAGGTGCTTGTCATAAGCTTCCTTTACTCTGAAACGCCCCCGGAAATAATGTGCCTCCGTGATCTGGCAATTGGCCGGATCAACGCCCTCAGTAGCAGCCAACCGACTGCAGATGAAATCAAAAAGTGACCTCACCTTTATAATCGAACTTTCAATCGCTTTCAAAGCTCTGTTGACCTTGGCATAATAGCCACCGTCGATAAACACTCCTATTGATAGATAACCTAACATAAAGTTGACAATTCTTTTTTATATTATTCTGCAGCGTAGATTATTTTGAGCAACCTCACAGACCAACTTTCCTTTGGCACCCTTGCGAATATCAAGCAGGCCTAATGTACCAAGAGTCTGACAGACCTCATGCACAACGTGTACAAAAGACACACGGCTCCTTAAACCACACTACTTTATTGATATAACCCCTCTTTTTCTCCTTTTGTTCAATCCCTCACACCTTATAATATTAATTCACAATAATATTTCAAAAAGCGAACGGCTTGAAAGAAAATCAGGGATGACTTGGCTTTATGATAAAGCCAAGTCATCCCTGATTTTCTTCTATAGAGGAGTGTATCGGGTTTTATTTGCCTCCGGCAGGAAGCTTATCAAGCCAATAGTTGGCCATAGTCTTGCGCAGATGCAGTCTTGTGCCGTCTCTCTCACTGATGGCATGCGTGCGCATCGGGTAAGACATCAGCGAGAAGAGCTTCCCATGTTTTACAAGTTCATTAATGAGCATCTCGCAGTTCTGATAGTGCACATTATCATCGCCGGTGCCATGAATCAGAAGAAGATTACCTTGCAATCCGTCGGCATAAGTTATTGGCGAGCCTTTACGGTAACCTTCCGGATTTGCCTGAGGAGTATTCATGTAGCGCTCCTGGTAGATGGTGTCGTAAGTGCGCTGGTCAGCTACAAAGGCAATGGCGATGCCCGTAGAGAACACATCAGGATAACGGAACATGCAATTGAGCGTCTGGCTACCACCTCCACTCCATCCATTAATACCTACGCGTTCGGGATCAATAAAGGAGAATTGACGGCAAAGGTCTTTCACACCGTTAGCCTGGTCTTCACTCGCGAAAGTACCCACCTCACCATAAATACATTTTCTCCAGTCGCGCCCACGCGGCACATTGGCTCCGCGATTGTCGATACTTGCAACAACATAACCGAGGTTGGCCATATACTGAGGCCATAGGTCACCCCCACCCCATACATCCTGCACAGTGGAACTTGCGGGTTCTCCATATACCTCCACAATCAGTGGATATTTCTTCGACGGATCAAAATCTCTGGGTTTGATCAACCATGCGTCAAGAGTAAGATCTCCGGCCTTCACTTTTACAAACTCCTTGGGATTCAAGCCGAGTGCGTCATACTGCTCACGAGCCTGCGCATTGTCTTCAATTACACGAACGCTTTTGTGTGCGGGAAACGATACCATGTCAATTACAGGAGGTGTTGCCGCATTGCTAAACGTATGCACTGCCCATTTCCCGGTAGGCGACATTGAATATCGGTGCTGACCCACCTGATCAATAGGGCTTACCCTTGTAGGAGTGCCATCGCCAAAAAGAGATGCACGATAAAGATACCGCTGAGTATAGTTTTCGGGGGTAGCTGTGAAATATACATAGCCCTTCTCCATGTCAGTTCCAACCGGATCAACGTAATCATAGTCACCTTTTGTGATATGTTCCATCTTCTTGCCGTCACGACTCACGCGATAGAGATGTCGCCAGCCGTCGCGTTCACTTTCCCAGGTAAACCACTTGTTACCGTCAAGCCACATCACATCGTCATTGGTATTGAGCCAAGCATCATCTTTGTCGGTAAAGACGTGGCGGGGCTCTTCTCCCAGTTTCACCATCCATACTTTGTTGGTATTCTGCGGACGGTTAAGTTGCTGGATCATCAGCTCATCCTCACCGGGAATAAACTCCATTCTCGGCAAATAATTCTCTCTGCGGTCACCGGGAATATCAATCCAAGTTGTAGCGCCACCGGTAGCCGGAGCGTAACCCACTTTTACAGCCGAGTTGGTTGTCCCGGCCTTCGGGTACGGGAAGGTCTGGATGGTGGAGTAGATAGAATCAACGTTATTTATGATGTCAAACCATCCTGTTCCGTTCGTATCGCTTTGCCAATAAGCAATATATTCACCCGAAGGGCTCCAACGGAATCCGTCGAGGCACTTGAACTCCTCTTCATAAACCCAATCGAAATTACCGTTTACAATCTTATCACTGCCATCAGTGGTAATAGGAGTTATCTTGCCGTCGGCAAGATTCTCAACGTAGATATTGTTGCCCGATACGTAGGCTACTCTTGTGGCATCGGGCGAGAACTTGGCATACATGAGCGACGCCTCGGGCATGCCTTTGCCAAGCTGATGAAAATCTCCGGTCTTGAGATCGAGCACCCAGTAGTCGCCTCTTGTGTCGTAACGCCACACTTTACGCGTGTTGGTATAGACCAATGCCTTATTGTCGTCGGCACTCCAGGTGATACTTCTCACCGGAATGCGCTTGCCGGTGGCTTTATCGGTAAACATCTTCGAAGGGATGATCACCTCGCGCTTGTTGTCTTTAGCCCGGTAAGCCACCACATTGTAGCCACCGTTCTCTTTATCCGGCTCAAGTCTTGTGTATCGCTGTCCATCCTTAAGCCAATTAATCGCTCCGGCCCCTCGTGCCTGAATGAGCTTGCCGTTCACCACATCCTCAAGATGCAGCTCTTTCCCTGCTGTACCTGAAGATACGGCAAACGGGTCGGCATTGTCGTCCGTTCTGTTTTCCCAAGGCATGATCTGGGCAGAAGCTCCTACAAAGCAGGCAGAACACATGGCGGAAAGCATGGTTTTTCTGAAGAAGGATTTATTCATTTGAAAAAGTATGTTAGATCTTGTTGCCGCAACGAGAGTGTGTGCAATCTCCTATAGGATGCACGTCGCAAGTCACGTACATCCCATATCAATTGCCCCACACTCTCGTAGCTTATCTTAGATTACTGATTCTCAGGCGAGACGCTCCAGTATATCGCAAAGGAATTTCCAGAACTCCTGTACTGAGGGTATATTGGCTTTCTCACCGGGAGAATGAATGTCTTTCAGCGTCGGGCCAAATGAAATCATATCAAGACCCGGCATCTTCTCCAGGAAGAGTCCACATTCGAGGCCGGCATGAAGAGCCTCCACTTTCGGCTTCTTGCCGAAGAGAGATTCAAAGCTTTCAACAGCCACACCGAGCACTTTGGAATCAGGATTGGGAGCCCAACCAACATAAGCATCGTCGAATGCCACCTCACAACCGATCATTTGGAAGAGCGCCTTAACCCGGTCGGCTATCTCATCTCTGCGTGAGTCGACGGATGAGCGCTGGTGAACAGTCACAATCACTGTGTTATCTTTCATCTTCACTGAAGCAAGGTTGCAGGAAGTCTCCACAAGACCCTCAACAGCATTCGACATTCCCTGCACTCCGTTCGGGCAAGCAAAAACGGCAGAAACAAGGCGTTTGGCGGTATCACGGACAATCACGTGTTCAGGAGCGTCAGTCTCTTTAGCATCAAATGTAAATTCAGCTGACTCGGCAAGCAGGAATTCGGCATGGATCATATCGCTGAAGAGCTGAGCCTCTTTTTCAAACTCCGCACTCTTTTCCTCAGGCACACATACCACAGCCCAAGCCTCGCGTGGAATTGCATTGGCGAGACCTCCTCCGTCTATAGCCGCGAGCGAAAGACCGCATTTATCCCATTGCTCCCAAAGGAAACGGCAAAGCTGCTGGTTGGCATTGCCACGACCCAGGTTGATCTCCATTCCTGAGTGGCCACCCTTGAAGTGATTGAGGTGAACCTTATAGTATTTACAACCTGCCGGAACGGTTTCGAATGTAACGGGAAGTGTAGCTATCGTCACTTTGCCGCCTGCGCATCCGATCACAAGTGAACCATGCTCTTCGGAATCGAGATTCAGAAGTATCGAACCGGTCACAAATCCGGGTTGAAGACCATTTGCTCCAATCAGGCCCTGCTCCTCATCCACAGTGAAGAGGCATTCGATCGGACCGTGCACAAGTTTGTCGTCGAGCAATACGGCCATTCCTGTAGCGCAACCGAGGCCGTTGTCAGCACCAAGGGTAGTTCCGTCAGCCTTAACCCAGTCGCCGTCGACAATGGTAGTGATCGGATCATTAAGGAAGTCGTGCACTTTATCGCCACGTTTCTCAGCCACCATATCCTGGTGACCCTGGAGAATCACCGTAGGTGCTCCTTCATGACCCGGAGTTGCCGGCTTGCTCATCATGACGTTGCCAACTTCATCCGTCTTTACAGATATATTGTGGCGCTCAGCCCATCCTACAAGGAATTCCCTCATCTTGTCGAGATGATGAGTCGGACGAGGCACTTTTGTAATCTCGTCGAAGCATTGCCATACAAGCTTCGGCTCAAGGTCTGTTATCTTCATACAGTTATTCCGTTTTTTTCAGTTTTTTATAAGCCTCGGCCATTTTGGTGTGATAACCTCTTCTGGCATAACCGGGCCCATTGAATTTTCGGGCGAAAGCCGCCCAGTTTTTATTTTTCAGATCTTGAAGCATCCCACCGTTGCGGATGAAAGTGGCGAAAAGTTCCAGCTGTTGGAACTCCGACTCCGCCATCTGGCGAACAAACTCATCCACAGTATCGCATCCACAGGTTTTGTAGTTGAAGCCTCCTATCTGAAACATTCCCCAGAATGTGCCCATATTGGCACCCTGGGCGTTTACTTTTCGCGCATTGATAAGTTGGGTCCACTCCCGCAAGGCATATCCGGTAAGCCCTGCCGGAACTTTCTCACCTTTTGCACCCTCTTTCGACTTCACCTTCTGACGGAATCGATTATACATCGTCTTGTCGAAATTGATCACGGGCACACCGGGTGCCCAGAATCCTTTCATCTGATTACCGGTCTCAATAAGCACCACCGCCTTTATCACGGCCACCTCCAGTCCGAGTTCATTAGCCACAATCTCGAAATCCTTTTCCGTGAGTTTGGTATAGCGGTCAGCGTCCGGATTTTCTGCCGGAGCTTGCTCCAAGTCGGCTATTTCCGATGAATCCTGCGATGCCACAAGCGCGTCGAGCACTCCGCGCACCACATCCTCCTGCCCCTTCATGCCGGAGACGCAGAAAAGCAGGAGAATGATTAATGACGGGAGGCGAAGCCAAATCATGACTCAGCCACTTTTTTGAGCACGAGCACGAGATGCTTCCAGAATTTGTCTACGGTCGGGATGAGCAGTTTCTCATCGGGAGAGTGTACGCCTGTCATTGTCGGGCCGAAGCTTACCATGTCAAGGTTAGGGCGTTTTGCGAG
>CAZUNU010000126.1:0-8816 GCA_964622105.1 uncultured Sangeribacter sp.
AAAGATCATCCTATCTATTATGCTGGTCCGGCTAAAAAGCCCGAGGGTATGCCCTCAGGAAGTTTCGGTCCCACAACAGCCGGCCGTATGGATCCATATGTAGATCAATTCCAGGCTGCAGGCGGATCTATGATTATGATTGCAAAGGGCAACCGTAGCCAACAGGTGACTGATGCTTGCAAAAAGCATGGTGGTTTCTATTTAGGATCAATCGGTGGTCCTGCCGCTATCCTGGCCAAGAATTCTATTAAGAATGTGGAACTTCTCGAATATCCCGAGTTGGGCATGGAAGCAATCTGGAAGATTGATGTTGAGGATTTCCCCGCCTTTATCCTTGTTGACAATAAAGGCAACGATTTCTTCAAACAGATTAAACCGCGTTGTCCGATGGATACGTGTGGCAAATGATTTCTCTGATAGAAGACGCCTCGTATCTTATGATGCGGGGCGTCTTCTCTTTAAGATAATCCATTAGTTGATTCTTTTTATCAGCAGTGTAAATACCAAGAAAATAAATTTACCTTATATCCTGATCGATGAAATTAACTCATTTATATTCCGCTATTTTTTCTGCAGGAATGATCATGGTCCCTTTTTTGACGTATGGCGGAGAAAAAGCTAACTCAAACGATCTTATCCAAAGTAGTGTAAAAGAGGGGAAGTTTGAAGCCGGAAAAGGCACGTTTCTACTAAATGGTGAACCATTTGTAGTAAAAGCCGCAGAGCTGCATTATCCTCGAATTCCAAAGCCATATTGGGATCAACGCATAAAAATGTGTAAGGCTTTAGGTATGAATACAATCTGCCTTTATACATTCTGGAATGCCCACGAACCGAAAGAGGGCAGTTTTGACTTTTCTGGTCAGAACGACCTTCGTGAATTCATAGAGCTCTGCAAAGCCAATGACATGAAAGTGATACTTCGTCCCGGTCCTTATGTATGTGCGGAGTGGGAGATGGGCGGATTGCCATGGTGGCTTCTTAAGAAAAAGGATATTCAGTTACGCGAAAATGATCCCTATTTCCTTGAAAGAGTTGATTTGTTCCAGAAAGCAGTTGCGGATCAAGTTGCCGATCTTACCATTGCCAATGGAGGCCCCATAATCATGGTCCAAGTGGAGAATGAGTATGGTTCTTATGGTGAAGATAAGGCATATGTGGCAAACATACGTGATATGTTGCGCAAAAATTTTGGAGATGAAGTCACCTTATTCCAATGCGATTGGTCATCAAATTTTACTCTCAATGGACTTGAGGATCTCATTTGGACCATGAACTTCGGTACAGGTGCAAACATCGATCAGCAATTTGAACAGCTTAAGGAACTGCGTCCGGATAGCCCGTTGATGTGCTCGGAATTCTGGAGTGGATGGTTTGATAAGTGGGGTGCAAATCATGAAACACGTCCAGCTGAAGATATGATTGCGGGAATTGATGAGATGTTGTCAAAAGGCATCTCGTTCAGTCTTTATATGACTCATGGAGGCACAAACTGGGGTCATTGGGCCGGTGCCAATTCACCGGGCTTTGCTCCTGACGTAACATCGTATGACTATGATGCTCCCATAAGCGAAAGTGGGCAGACCACACCTAAATACTGGGAACTGCGAAAGACTCTTGAAAAATACTATGATGGCAAGAAACTGCCCCCGGTGCCGAAAGAAATCAAACCTATTGCAATAAAGAGTTTTGAGTTTGATCTCGTGGCTCCCTTATTCCCAAATCTCCGAAATCCAAAGGAAGATGTGGAAATAAAGACTATGGAGGAGTATGATCAAGGATTTGGAAGCATCCTTTACAGAACAAAATTGCCGGCTCTACCCAACGGTGGATACCTTACGGTGAATGATCCTCACGATTATGCTCAGATATTCGTTGGCCAGAAACTAATAGGCAAACTTGACAGAAGAAACGGAGAGAAGGTAATCAAACTCCCTGCTTGCGAAAAAGGGACTCAACTTGATATCCTGGTCGAGGCAATGGGCAGAATCAACTTCGGTCGCGCCATCAAAGACTTCAAGGGGATCACTGACAATGTAATCGTAACCGAAAATAGAGATGGTTATACTTTTACATGCGACCTCAAAAACTGGGAAGTTTTCAATCTCGAGGATACCGAAGAATTTTATGACTCAATGGAGTTTTTCCCTCTTGGAGCTTTCACACCCGGCGATGACGGACGTCTGCCAATAGGTGTCTATAAGGGTACTTTTTACGTTGACAAACCTTCAGACACATTCCTCAACTTTGAGACCTGGGGAAAAGGATTGGTTTATGTCAATGGCCATCCCTTGGGAAGAATTTGGGAAATAGGACCTCAACAGACTCTTTACACTCCCGGGTGCTGGTTGAAGAAAGGAGAAAACGAAATAATGGTGTTCGATATCGTCGGACCCCGAAAAGCAGTGTCGGAAGGTCTTGTAAATCCTTTGCTTGACAACCTTCAAGTTCAAAAGCCACTAACACACCGAGAACAAGGAGAAACACTTGACCTTGCAGGGGAACCATGCATTTATTCAGGAACGTTTAAACCCGGCAACGGATGGCAAGAAATAAAATTCGTAACTCCTGCTGACGGCAGATACCTTTGTTTTGAGGCAATCAATTCAATTGACGGTACTGATAAAGCTGCAATAGCAGAATTCTATATTTTGGATGAAAAAGGTGAAAGACTATCAAGAGAACCCTGGACAGTGGATTATGCTGACAGTGAAGATGTAAAGAAAGTCAACAGATCGGCCGACAAGATTTTTGACCTTCAGGAATCAACATACTGGTCAACATCTTCGAAGGATCCTTATCCTCATGCATTTGTGATCGACATGGGAACCGATAAGAAAGTTGGAGGAATCCAATATCTACCAAGAATGGAAAGTGGAGCACCTGGAGCTGTCAAAGACTTCAAAATATATGTAAAAGACACACCTTTTAAAAAGTAAAATAAAAAAACGACCGACGTTGTGGCTATAACCAGAACATCGGTCGTTTTTTTATATTAAATATGAAAGTTTACAATGCCAAACTTTGTTACGACAGCAGTTCAACCGAACGCTTGATAAACTCATTCAGGCTCTCACCCTGAAGAAGATTGCTCTGGAGCAGAGCAAGGTCTACAATCTGACGAACCTTGGGTTGTTCGGATGCATATTTCTTTACAATATCATCCTCTTTCTTTCTGAGATCTGCAACTTTAGTTTCCTTTTCAGAGATATCAGGTGCAGACTCTTTCTTTGCCTCGGCATCTTTTCGAGCAGTTGATATCTCGTTGTTGAGTGTTTCAATTTCCGCTCTGATCGGAGTCACTTCTCCTTCAAGAGAAGAAGTGGCAAGATCAATGATTTTTTTCACTACCGGTTGCTCTGTATTGACTACAAGCTCATAACTGTCGGGCATCTGACCATAGAAACCACCACCGGGTTGCATAGAAGCCATTTCTTTCATTCTTCTCATGAACTCGTTCTGGGTGATGGTGGCAGGGGCATCATCCGGGCGCAGGGCGGCGAAGCTGACAATGATCTGAGTATCCTTAACCTCCGGTATCTGGCTACGGAAAATTGTGCTCATAATATCCGTCTGCAATGGAGTGAGATCGGCATCCTTCACATCAGATTTTATGATGAGACGCTCAGGTATGTCGGAATCGACTCTTACAAAGCTTGTGTTAGGAATGGTCTGTTCGAGCAAACCAATAATGTGATTATCGAGTTGACCATCCATCAACAAGACGTTGTAACCTTTTTCCTCAGCTGCCTTAATATAGGTGTATTGTGTGGTTTTGTCAGTAGCATAAAGATATACAACCGTGTTATCCTTATTGGTCTGATCCGGCTCCACGAGCTTCCGATATTCTTCAAGAGTGTAGTAGACTCCATTTACGTCCTTAAGCAAGAAGAACTTCTTGGCTGCTTCAAAGAATTTCTCATCTGTGAGCATACCATACTCAATGAAGACCTTGATATCATCCCATTTTTCCTCGAAATTCTTGCGGTCATCCTTAAACATCTTGTCAAGTTTTTCGGCAACCTTCTTGGAAATATAAGTTGATATTTTTTTAACCTGTTGGTCTGCCTGCAGATAGCTTCGGCTAACATTTAGAGGAATATCAGGTGAATCGATGACACCCTGCATAAGAGTCATGAACTCCGGAACCACACCCTCAACTTGATCTGTAACATAAACCTGATTGCAGTAGAGCTGGATTCGGTTTTTCTGGACATCGAAGTTATTTCTGATTTTTGGGAAATACAAGATACCAGTCAATGTGAACGGGTAATCAACATTTAAGTGAATCCAGAACATAGGATCCTCATTACCCGGCATGAGTTCATGATAGAACTTAAGATAATCCGCATCCGTAAGTTCTGAGGGCTTCTTTGTCCAAAGAGGCTCAGTTGCGTTGATGACGTTGTCTTTGTCGGTATCAACATATTTGCCATCTTTCCATTCCTGAATCTTACCGGAAATTACAGGAACCGGAAGGAATCTACAGTATTTCTTCAAAAGTGAATCGATACGTTTCTGATCAAGAAATTCCTTGCTTTCGTCGTCAATGTAAAGGATCACATCGGTGCCTCGTTCACTTTTATCAATCTCCTTCATTTCGTATTCCGGGCTACCATCGCAAACCCACTCGACACCCTTGGAATTCTCTTTATAAGAAAGAGAACGGATTACGACCTTTTTGGAAACCATAAAAGCCGAATAAAACCCGAGACCGAAGTGTCCGATTATCGAATTTGCAGTATCCTTATATTTGGCGAGGAACTCCTCCGCTCCGGAGAATGCGATCTGATTGATATATTTGTTTACATCATCAGCATCCATTCCGATTCCATGATCAGAGATCGTCAACGTGCCGTTCTCTTTATCTATGGTCACTTTGACATTCATCTCTCCGAGTTCACCTTTGAATTCACCAAAGGAAGAGAGGGTCTTCAATTTCTGGGTTGCATCTATCGCGTTTGAAACAAGCTCACGAAGGAAGATCTCATGATCGCTGTATAGAAATTTTTTTATAACGGGGAAGATGTTCTCAGTTGTAACCCCAATTTTGCCATTAGTCATAATTAAGATTTATTTTATTCTTTCAATGTTTCTCTTCAAATAGTGTGCCAATAATGCAGGAGTACATCTACAGTAAACTTAAATGTTACCGGAAATTCCTGCAAACTTATAGCATTTCATTGTTAAAACAACCTTAATTATTGCCTTGTTGAAGCACCATGGTAAAATTATGTTAAGAATAAAGGCTTCTTCTAAATGGAGATTTGGATTGACACCTTTATTCGTATCTCATGGTTTCCGCAGGCGATATTCGCGATACAAATCTGGAAGGAAGAATCAACACACAATAAATGACAGCCATAACACCTATGTTAAGTAGTATAATAGAAGTCAACGACAGGTCAACCGGCACGAAATCAATATAATATGAATCGGGATCTAACGGAATGAAATGTGTCTTTTTTTGAATATACAACAACGCAAGGATAAAGACATTACCAATCAAGACACCTCTTATTGCTATCCGTAAAGCCAGATAAATAAATATTTGTCTAACCTTTGACGTGGGCATTCCTAAGGCTTTGATCATACCTATAAACCTCTTTTTCTCTATTATTATGATTAACATACCTGATATCAGAGTGATTGAAGCCACGATTATCATAAGGACCAGCACTACTATGACATTAGTATCAAGTAAGGAAAGCCAACTGAAGTAACCAACACTTTGATTCATAACATTGTCGGTATGATAAAGCCTGACAAGTCGTCCATCAGACAAGGCTTCATTTAATCTACGCTGAAGCATGAGGGTATAGTCTGGGATTTTGTCGAAATTGTCAGTCGAGATAAGAATATAAGTCCCCTGATTCTCGTCCAGTCCTCCAAGTTGTTGAATCAGAGATAGACTGCCGAATGTCAGTATTTGATCATATTGCTCAAAATGTGAGTTATATATGCCTGCAATCTCAAGGCGTCTAACTCTTACATCATCTGTAATGAAATAGGTATCAATTTTATCGCCGGTATGCAATCCTAATTGAAGTGCAGCCGTTCTTGAGATTATTATCTTATCCTTAGTTTGGTCTATACTGTCGTTGAAAGCAGGAACATGACCCTCTTCAAGGTTATCATTTATAAAAGTGGATTCCTTTGCTCCTGACAAGCCTTTGAGATAAATTCCCTTGAAATCAGTAGAAGTTTTCAAAATTGCAGGTATGGCAGCTTGAAGAGAAAAATCAGTTACAAAGGGTAGGGTGCTAAGTTCTTCTTTTAATGAGGGTGTCAAAGTAATGATATTCTCTTCATCCATGGAAGTAACACTTGGGAAAACAGAAATATGGCTATTGAAGCCTACTACTTTCTCCCTAATCTGTTCTTTAAAGCCAAGTACGATCGATATAGAAGTAAGCATAACTGCAATTGAGAGTGCTACCGCTATAATGGCTACTGTGACGGCAGGTGCCTGACGACGTCCTCCTGTAGATAGACTTAACCTTCGGGCTATATAAAAAGGATAGTTCATATTCAATGAATGAAGTTTATTGGACATGCTTAATACTACCGGTATAATTAACAAAAAGAATTGGATTAATCTTTCAAGTAATTATTCCCCATTAAGCAAGGTTCCTGCAAAATTATAAAGAATAACTGATAAACCACTTCATTAAGATTATTTTTCTTTATCAAATGAATTTCCAGATAAAGAAAAATACAAGTTATTGGCAAACTCACAACAATCTTCGCTTCATGGATACATTTGACTTTTCGTACTTCATCTCTTATTGTGCTTTCTTTAAACAAAAGGTTTTGAATAAAAAACAAATTTGATTAATTTTGCTTTTAGAATTTACTCTTGTCGTGATACATTAAATCATGCAGAGGAAAAATCTACCAGCTTAAGAAAATCTGATAAACATGAAACAAAGACATTCTTTATTATTGTCGGTCTTACTTTCTGCATTTTTATTGAAGGGAGCCGTAATAGAGAGTCCCTCAGGAAATCTGGTTGTAACAACCTCGGTCAATGAAAATGGAGAACCAAGATATAGCGTTACCCTGAATGGAAAACGCGTTATAACAGAGGCACCATTGGGTATAGTGACGGACTTTGCAAATCTGGCGGAGAATCTTATGGAAAGTGAATGTAACATCAATAAACTAATTAAGACTTATCAACAAGATAAGATCAAGAAAAGCAAGATTGATGTAAATGCCACCACTTCACTTATTAAATACAGAGGTAGTGATGATAGGAAATTGGATATAGAATGGTTTGTGGCAGATGACGGAATAGCCTTCCGGTATAAAGTGCCGGCACAACAGGGGAAAGCTTCCATGAGAGTGTTGGAAGAAAAAAGCAGTTTCATTTTCCCTGAATCCACCACTACTTTTCTTTCTTCACAGTCAGATCCTATGATTGGTTGGAAACGAACCAAACCAAGCTATGAAGAATATTACGTGGTGGATGCCCCAATGAATCAAAAATCAGAATACGGTCATGGCTACACTTTCCCTGCACTCTTTAAGACTCCCGACAATATTTGGGTATTGCTTACGGAAACGGGGGTAGATGGCTATTACTGTGGTTCACATCTCAGTGATTTTGTCAATGGCGCTTATAAAGTTGCTTATCCTATGGACGGGGAGAATAACGGCAACGGTAAATCAGAACCTGGAGTAAAAGTGCCGGGCTTTACCCCTTGGCGTGTAATGGCAATAGGTGAAACTTTAGCACCTATTGTAGAGACTACGCTACCCTGGGATTTAGTTGAGCCAAGATATGAGACACGTAAACCGGGACGCCCGGCAAAAGGAACTTGGAGCTGGATTCTCTGGCAAGATAATTCAATCAATTTTGATGATCAGAAGAAATATATTGACTTCGCCTCCGAGCTTGGATTTGACAATGTATTGATCGATAATTGGTGGGACAATAACATTGGGGTAGTGAAAATGGAGGAATTGATTGCTTATGCACATTCTAAAAATGTAAAGCCGACTTTATGGTTCTCCTCTTCCGGACATTGGAACGACATAGAACAAGGTCCTACAAACTTGATGGACCGTCCTATCGTAAGGAAGAAGTGGATGAGATGGCTTGAGAAAAATGGAGTTGATGCCATAAAAGTTGATTTCTTCGGAGGTGACAAACAAGAGACGATCCGTCTTTATGAAGACATTTTCAGCGACGCGGCCGACCATGGTATTGATGTCGTGGTTCACGGCTGCACATTACCAAGAGGCTGGGAGAGAATGTATCCGAATTTTGTAGGAGCAGAGGCTGTGTTGGCATCAGAAAACATGGTATTTTCCCAAGACTTCTGTGATATGGAGAGTCTTCATGCCACTCTACATCCTTTCATAAGAAATGCCGGTGCAATAATGGAATATGGAGGGTCTTTCCTAAATAAGAAACTTAACCGAGGAAATGATGGAGGATCTGAAAGAAGAACTACTGACGCATTTGAACTCGCAACTTCGATCATCTTCCAAAATCCGGTTCAATATTTTGCTTTGGCACCTAACAATCTTTATGACGCCCCGGCAGTAGCAATAGATTTTCTCAAAGAAGTACCAACCACGTGGGATGATACGAAATATATTGATGGCTACCCTGGTAAATATGCAATCATTGCCAGACGTCATGGTGACAAATGGTATATAGGAGGAGTAAGCAACTTAGACAAGCCTGTAAAACTTGATTTGAATTTGCCTATGTTCCAAAAAGGTGATAAAATCGAAATTATCAATGATAATAAAAAAGGAGAGCCGGTGAAGACAACATTGACCATAAAGAATCCGGAAAAAGT
>CAZUNU010000127.1:0-8804 GCA_964622105.1 uncultured Sangeribacter sp.
CCCGGAGCCCAGAAAAGCACAATGTTAGGCGTCTCCACCATGCGGTGATAGCTCCATTTGCTCTTCGGGTCGTTCAGATCCATCTGGCGGAGATCGTTAGGGATATACACCTCCTTATCCTTGCGAACCATCACAGGGATATCCGTATTCACCCTGTAAGCCTCCTCGTCGTTCAGGGCAATAGTGCCGTTCTCTGAGGGATCCACCACCTGGGCCGATGCTGCCCCCGGCATCAGGGCGGCTCCGGCAGGCAGCAGCGCCATTCCGAACGCCATCAGCAGTTTCTTATAATTATTCATAGTATTTTGAGTTTTATACTTTAGCAAATGATTATTGAAAATTGTTTTTCGTAAATAAGAACCGTTTCTCGTAAACAAAAAATACGGGAGACACTGCGGGCAGTGCCACAATGTCTCCCGTAATGATTATATATAGGCGAAAGAGGCAATCAATAGTTCAAGACTATCGTAAACTTCAGAGTGCGTGCCACACCATCTTTGATGTAAGTAAATACTGGTCGCATTGAGTGTGTGCCTGTATACCCATCCGGTATCTGCTCAGGATGGTCACCATAGTAGAGGTCGCTTTCATGAACCTCAAAATACATATAGCCTCCTACCCATGCACCTTCGTCGCCGACGCCATTCAGCCAATAACCGTTGTTGGCGTTTGCTGTCATGTTCCAAGTGCCGTCAGTATTGAGTGCGCGACATGCGATCATGCCCTCAGCCGGCTCTACTCCGACTTCAACCAAAGCTGCTATCTCCGGACGGCTCAGACCGAAGAAATCACATATTTCGGGAGCACCGAGGTCGATCGAACCTCGTTCATACACTCCCGGAGCCTTAAGCTTAAGTTGGAGAGTGGCTTCAAGAGTATTCGCGTCCACAAGATTGAATTCAGGCTCTACCTCCTCCTCGTAATATGCAAGGTCGGTTCCGTTGAGCTTTATGCAATAGGGGAACTGGGGGTCGTTCTCCTCAATCTCGTCCCAACCATGGCTCATGTAGACTTCAGGTGAACCCTGAACCACGAGATAGAGATTTTCGGTGCCGGCAGGCACTTCAAAACTCAAGTTGCCTTTGGCATCTTTTCCTACAGCGCTATAGGTGCGTTTATTTCCGGCTTTCGCAACAAAGCCATAACGCCAGCCCATATTCTCAGCTCCACCTACGGCATTATAAGTGGAAGTAGCGCCCGCAGTATTGCCGTCGCCGTCTACCATCAGACCCTTATCTTTAGGATGCAATGCAGCACCATAACCGAGACCTTCAAAATCCACGCTGATTGTACCGCCATTTGCTGGCACATTAAGGGCAATCACATTGAAGCCTGTGGCACCGGGGCAATTCTTATAGGATATCTGGTATTTACCCGTAGCATAGTCAAGATACATGGCTGTGGAATACTGGTCCTGATAGTAATCATTGGCATATTCACGCATACCGTCAATGTCGAAGGTAGCCATCTTCGCAGCATAATCGAAGAGTTCCGCACGAGTGGCGCTGTAATCGCCATTATTGTAGAGGCGAGTATAAGCCATTATAGCATCCTCCGGTGCCATTGACTCTTTCCAGATTCTTCCGTAAGCATCTACGCCACGTTTCTCCACCCAATAGCTCTGGAGCCAGTAGGATTCATAACGCATGAATTCGTGATGGAAATGACGATGGCAATTAGCCAGCCAACCCGGGAAATGATAGCTTTCAAATTGCTCGATAGGATAATCGCGCTGAGCCTGCCACTGTGCACACTGTTCCCAGTAAGCACAACCGCCGTTGCCACTTCCATCGGGGCCGATGAAGCCATAACGGAAACCGCTGCGACCGTCCGCCGGCACTCCCTGCATCTGCACTCTGTCGGCATAAGTCTGATACTGGAATGAATGACCGATCTCATGAGCTATTGTAGAGCCTACAGGCTGGCAAGTGGAAGGATTCACCCAAAGGGCACCGATCTTATCATCATAACCGGAGCCTGTTGCCAACCACTCATCCTGATAGATGAGATAGATCTGCATCTTGTAGTTGTCGAGCATCGACTTGCCCTGGCCGAGGGTGGCCATGCCAAGCTTATTGACATTGGTATCGAAGAATTGCTCTGCCTTGGCAAGAAGATCGTCGATATCCACTCTCATGTTTGCCGGCACAGTTTCGGCATTCGGATCCTCTCCGAACTCCGGCGACCAGAACACGAAGAAGTGGTCGCTCTGCTTGCTCCTGTGCCATGAATAATAGGAATCATGACGGAGCATATACTCGGGTCCATTCTCAAAATGAGGATTCCATTCTCCAGGGGCCGTATACTTCTCATAATCCTTGATTTCGGCCGGCTCAAGAAGTAGCACCTTATACTCCTGAGAAATGTTGATGGTCTGGGTTTCCCCTTTCTCAGTGATGATCTGAAGCTGTATCTTGCGGCTCTCGCTTATATTTTCATTAGCCTCCACCGTGACGGTCACCTCGTTTTCGCCGGCTTCGCCGCTCGTTGGCGAAACGCTTGCAAACTCACACTCCTCACCTTCGGAATTGAGCACCTGTGCAGTCCAGGCCATATCTGAATTGAACTTCACAGCCACTGTCTGCTGCGCTGCATCGATTGCGAAATCCGCCTCCGCCTCGATCTTGCCCTTATATCGGGGATCGTAATCAGCTTCCGTCCTCGTCAGCTCAAAGTCATCGCAACCGGTTGCTCCGATTGCAAGGCCGATAGACATCAAGGCCATGGCCGGAAGCCTGAAATATTTATATGTGTTAAGTTTCATGTTGCTCGTGATTAATTTTGTCATCCGTTCTCCGGTCTGTCTGATCGACCGGAAAACAGAAATCAATTTTTATTCATACGTGGCCGTGCAGAACACTGAAAGAGCCTTCGCATGGTCATTCTTATCGGCAAGACCGAATTTAATAGTGTGGACAGTGCCGGGGTTGATGCCGGGATAGCGGCCTATGCCGAAGCATGGGGGTTCATCCTCAAGCCATGGCTCGATATAGTAGGCGCAGCCTTCGCCCCATGTCTGGATGCCACCCTGGGCATTACACCAGTAGCCGCCGCCGTTGGCCGTAGATTGGCCGTCCCAGATGTAGGCGTTTGTCTCATGGTCAATCATGTAGATGCCTATCTGGTCGTTCAGCATCGCCGAAGTGAACTCTGCCGGAGTCATGCCAAACACATACTGGATGTTATCGGCCAAATCGTCGAAGTTGAGCGTATATGCGGCGTAGTCACCGGGTGGGATGGTGAAATCAAGGAATGCGTAACTCTTGTCGTAAGCCGTAACGTTGAAAATGAAGCGCACGTGTTCATTGTAGTTCGGTCCATCCTTGGCGAAGCCTATCTGAACGGGCACTGAACCGCCACCGTTGGGATCAATGAAGAACTCAAGCGTATGACTCGCCTCATTGTAGGTGACTTTGCCATAGATGTTGGCATCATCTTGATCGCAAACGTTGCCTGTCTTGCTGACATACCAGCCATACTTGTCGCCCGTGTTGGAAGCATTTTTCAACCATACCATGCGGTTGGGGTTGATCGGAGCCACCACGTATTCTTTACCGATTTTTCCGGCGAGTTCCTCTGCCGAAATGCCGAATGCCTTACGGATTATGGCATCGTAGTCATAGATGTCCATCACCACGGGATCTGTCTGGCCGCCGGTCATTTCAAATACGCCACTTGCTGTGACCTTTGGATCTGCCTTGACGGGAGGATTCTCATTGGGGCCATATACATGCACCGATGTGGCATCCTCATAGTTTTCGTTGCAGGCCGGAAGTATCATCATTGCGGCGCAAGCAACCAAACCACAAATATATATCTTTTTCATGATTTATCTGAATTAATAACCGGGATTCTGCACCAGTTTTGGATTAGCCTGAAGATTGTCTCTCAAAATGGGGAAGATGTCGAAATGGTGGTCGTTGGGATTGGTGATGGCCTTCTTGCCGAACCATGACTTACCGTTAAACACGTTGCAACCATTTGTCATCTTGAAGCGGATCAGATCCTGACGGCGATGGTGTTCGTATACGAATTCCCAAGCCAGATCGTCCAAAAGGCCACCGAGCAGGATGTCGTCGCCACCCTCATGAGTCTCTGTATTCACGATGTTGGTGAGTTCGCCATCCACTACGTCGCCCTGAATTTCACGCAGGCCGTAATCATAGACTGAGCCGCCTTTCAGCTGAGCCACAGTGCGCACTGCCTTTTCAGGATTATCCTTGAATGCACGCTGGCGGATCATGGTGACAATATCGGCAGCATCCTGTTCTGTCTCTCCCTTATATCCTCCGAGACGTAAGAGACATTCGGCCTTTATGAAGTAGGCGTCGGTGAGGCGGAAGAAAGGAATGTTACAGTTGGAAGTGCCGATATTGCCCGGCTCGATTTCATAGAGCCAGAGACGCGCACCTTGCATACCTGCTGCACCTGGACGCTCGATGGCATACACCTCAGGAGTGAAATTGAGCTCTATACCGTTGATGTAGATTTGATTTCCTTGCTGATCCACTTGTTTGCCCCATTTCCACGTGTCTTTCTTGCGGCTGTCTGCCGGATCGTAAGTCTCAAGGAACTGCGGAACACATGCACTGCCGTTCCATGGGTCGAAGGTAACACCGAAAATGCCTTGTGAGCCGGCGATGAACCATTTACAGAAATGGTTTGTGCCGTGTCCGGCATACTTGTTGTCATACATAAGTGAGAGAATTATCTCCTCGCAGTTAGAATTGCTCGAAGAGAAGGGCTCGCGATAGGTGGAAGCCATCTTGTAAAGGCCTGACTCAATCACCTCGTTCACCTCATCGATTGCCTTGCCGTAGTAGGAAGCATCTGTATTGTCGGGGAACCAGGCATTATGATTCAGATACATCTTTGCAAGTATCATGCAGGCCACGTAATAATTGATCTGGCCCATTTCCTTCGTCTGGGTGAGCAGCGGCTTGCTTTCCACAAGTTCCTTCACGATGAAGTCGTAGGTGTCTTGCGGGGCCCACTGAGTAGGCATATAGCCGGCCTCCACTTTGTTTGTGGTGGTCACAGGGATGTTGCGCCATAGGTCGAAAAGCACATAGTAGAACAACGCGCGATAAGTGCGAAGCTCTGCAACCGCATTTTCGTTGGAGCATGTAGTCTCATCGTCAAGGAGAGTATTGCAGGCGTTTATGCCCTGATAAGCCGAATACCACGGACGGTAGAGATGGTTGATGGTGGGATGAAATTCATGCTTGTGGAGCGATACATACTGCGCACCCCAGCCGGTAGTCTCATAGCGGAAGGGGGTCATGATAAGGTCGCCACACTCCTGGGAGATATCCTGATATCCTTCCCAGCCGTCATACATGTCGCGCAGACGGTCGTATATCGTGCCGTATTGGGCCTGGATATCCTTCTGCGTGAACTCATAGCTTCCGTCACCCGGAATTTGGGAGTAGACAGTCTCATCGAGGTTGGTGCATCCTGTAGAGAGCATGCAAGCCGCAGCGACTGAGGCCATGAAGCCTGTTTTTATATTCTTGAGTTTCATTTTCTTTAAGGTTAATGTTAGAACGTTGCGTTAAGACCGATTGAGAACGAACGGATGGTGGGATACTTGTCGCGGTCGTCGACACCTGCGGTCCAGAAGTTTTCTACGTTTAGCTCGGGATCGATGCCTTTATATTTGGTAATGGTGAAGACATTGTCGATCGAGCCATAGACGCGCAGAGACTTAATCCAGTTGTTATTCTTAAATGGTATGGTGTAGCCAAGCTGGAGATTCGAGAGTTTGAAGTAATCGCCATTCTCCACATAGTAGCTTGTCATAGCCTGACCCTGAAGTGACGAGAGTTTACGGTCGCCCATCACCGGTTTTGCAGCAGCTTTTAACTTATTGTAGGCGTGAGCATTGCTCTCATAGAATGCGCGCTGGTTATTCACAATCTTGAAGCCGAATGCACCGGTGAACTGAAGCGCGAGGTCGAAGTTGCGATAGTGGAACTGGTTGTTCCAACCTATGTTTAGTTTGGGGAGGCCATTGCCGAGATACTGATACCAACCGTCAACGTCGTTTCTCATCTCCTGATAAAATTCAGCACACTGGCCGGTCTCAGGATTCTCGATGAGGAAGACTCCGCTTTCCGACACACCTACTGCCTTGAGGCCCCAGATCTGGCCGAACGGTTTGCCCACCTCCACTTTATGTGTATATTGGTAAACAGGTTCTCCAATACCAGTCATCCACATTACGTTCTCAGTCTGATAAAGATCATTTGAGAGACTAACAAGCTTATTCTCGTTATGCTGGAGGGTCAATACGGTATTCCACTCGAAATCTTTGGTAGTCACTGGAATGGCACGCAGCATGATCTCAATACCTGTGTTGCGCATCTTTCCTACGTTGGCATAGGTGGAAGGATAAAGGTTTGGCGGAGAGGGCACGGCATAGTCGTAAAGCATGTCGGATGTCTTCTTGTAATACCAGTCGATGCTACCGCCTATACGGTCGTTAAGGAATCCGAAATCAAGACCCACGTTAAACTCCGATGCCTTTTCCCATTTCAGGTCGGGATTAGGATTGGATACAGCCTGCAGGCCTTTCTGCCATGAACCGTCGCGATAATACCAGCCGCCATCATATGCATAACGGAGAATGGACTGGTATGAGGCTTCGGGAATCACACCTGTGACACCATAACCGGCACGTATCTTCAGATTGTTCATCCAGTCTCTTGCATTGGTCATGAATTCCTCGTTCATGATATTCCAGCCCAAAGAAACTGAAGGGAACGCACCCCATTTGTTGTTCTTACCAAACTTGGAGCTACCCTCATAACGGATAGAAGCAAGAATGTTATAGCGGTTATCGTAGCCGTAGCTTACGCGGGCAAACCAGCCGATGAGCTTGGAAGAGCCCTTGTCGCTCGACATGGTGGCTTTGCCATCCTTCAGATAACTGCCCGTGCCAATGTTGTTCCACTGGAAGTAATCATTCAGGAAGTTGGCATTCCACATGCCCGAGTTTTCCCAGATGTTTTCCGACCAGCTGTAGCCAACAAGGCCTTCGAAACGATGCACACCTGCAAATGTATTCCTATACTTTGAAGTGATTTCAAGATAGTTTGTCTGGTCGCCCCACTCTCCGATAGATGCTGTACCGGTGTATCCATTGAGTGAGTTGAGGGTATAATCGCTCGTCTGATAGCTCTTGGTTGTGCCCTTGGAGCGATGGGTTGCCAGCATCACGTTTGTCTGCCATCCTTTGATTGGCTCGACGGTGATGTTACCGGTCATACGAAGGTTCTGGCTCTTGCCTTCGCCTGTATACTCATTCTGGAGCGACACCGGATTGTAATACTGAAGCAGGATACCCTCATTATACGATCCGTCTTCGTTCCAGATGGGTGAAGTCGGATTGCGCACCACAGCCTGACGATATACCAGTCCCGTATCATTCATATCGTATTTATATGAATCGGTCACCACGTTCATGTTGAGCTTCAGGATATCATTGAAGAACCAGTGGCTGATGTCGAAATTCATCGACAGGGTCTCGTTGCCGGTTTTCTTCATCACGCCCTCGGCATTTCTATAAGTGAAATTGCCATAGTAGGAGGTGTTCTGGTTGCCGCCGCTGATCGAGACGCTATGGTTGTTGGTGACAGCCGTGCGGCTTATGGCTTTGAGCCAGTCGGTGTCATATCCTTCGTCGTTAAAGTCGGTCTTTCCGGCGCGGATATCCTCCGGACCCATGAAGTCAGCCTTTTTCGACCATTTCGAGAAGCTGACGTAGCCGGAATAAGACACGGTTGTGTTCATCTCGCGTTTGCCGGTCTTAGTGGTGATAAGAATCACACCGGCTGCACCACGTGTGCCATAGATAGCGGCGGCGGAGGCATCCTTTAGTACATCAATAGTCTCAATATTCTCGGGTGCTACCGATTTCAGGTCGCCCGGAACGCCGTCGATAAGAACGAGAGGAGCGGCGTTGCCGGATACGGTGACGATACCACGTAGGCTGATTTCTGAATTGGCACCCGGATCACCTGATGATTTGGTAATTGTTAGACCTGCCACTTTACCCTTGATGAGGTCACCGGCATTGTTGGAGTTGCCGATGGTGAAATCTTCGGCCGACACCTGAGCTACTGCGGAGGTTACGTCGCCCTTCTTCTGTGTGCCGTAACCGATCACGACTACGTCATCGAGAATCTGGGAGTCGGAAGCGAGCATGATTTCGCCGAGATTGAGCTTCCCCTTTTCAATTTTGATGGTCTTTGTCTGGTAACCGACATAGGAGATCTGGAGCTCACCGCCTATAGGCACATTGAGGCTGAATCGTCCGTCGATATCGGTAGCGGCGCCTGTTGAGGTACCTTTTACCTGGACTGTCGCACCGATCAGAGGTTCACCCTCCGAATCTATCACGACACCGGTGATCGTACCCGTTTCTGCCTGCGGAGCTGCCAGAGGGAGAGGCTCCGCATAAGCTGCCGGAATGCCAATCGTGCATCCCAGGCATGCTAAAGCCGCAAGTCTCAGCAGATGTTTGCTGAAGACAGGAGTTATTGTTCGCGGTTTCATAAGATGATAAGGTTAATAAATAAATTGAAATGGTTTATGGTTTAGATTACTTTCCATTCGATTACGCCGCCACTCTTGCCGTCGCGAAGCTTGGCCGATACCTTGAGATCGGTGGTGGTGACCGGCTCGAAATCCACGTGATTGTATTTGTCTTTCTCCACTCCGTATTCACCTTTGGCCTTCACCGGCGCCCAGCGGTTGTCGGCTGTGCGGTAGTAGAGTTGCCAGCTTTCGGGAGTCTCGTA
>CAZUNU010000128.1:0-8763 GCA_964622105.1 uncultured Sangeribacter sp.
CTGGCTACTGATCGGCATCATAGGCGGCATCGTCAACTCCCTTATCTTGGGCGGATTCGAGGCCCAGATAGCCGCCGTGACGGCTCTCGCCATATTTATCCCCCTCATCGGCGGCACGGGCGGTAACGTGGGAGTGCAGGCTTCGGCTATCGTGGTGCAGGGTCTGGCCAACGGTCGCCTGGAGATAAAGAACGCATGGAGCCAGATCGGACGCGAGTTTCTCGTGGCCATGCTCAACGCCGTGGTGATCTCTTCGGTGGTGTTTCTCTATATATTCTTCACGCAGCCGTCGGGCTATAAGTATTCCGTGGGCCTCGCCGTAGGGGCGTCGCTATTTGCAGTGGTGATATTCGCCACCGTGTTCGGCACCCTCGTGCCTCTCACTCTCGAACGCCTCAAGATAAATCCCGCGCTTGCAACGGGCCCCTTCATACAGATCACTAACGACGTGGTGGGCCTGCTAATCTACGTGGGGATGTCGACATGGATGCTATCAATATTCAACTGACCCACAAGATTCAACTAACCCCCAAGTCCTCCGCCCTCAAGCTAATTTTTGTTTAAGCAGGCAGCTTCAGCTACCCATAAACCATTAACTATCAACCCTCACCCATAAACCAACAACCCGACAGTGGCCAAAATTGCCGAGACTCCACTTATGCTCCAGTATCTGGAGATGAAAAAGAAACATCCCGACGCGATTCTTCTATTCCGCGTCGGCGACTTCTATGAGACCTTCTCAGAAGATGCCATAGCCGCCAGCGAGATCCTCGGAATCACCCTCACAAGGCGCGCCAACGGCAAAGCTCAATCGGTGGAGCTGGCCGGTTTCCCTCACCATGCCCTCGATTCATACCTGCCGAAGCTCGTGAGGGCCGGACGGAGAGTGGCCATCTGCGAGCAGCTCGAAGACCCCAAGCTCACCAAAAAGCTTGTGAAACGCGGCATCACGGAGCTGGTTACGCCCGGAGTCAACACGTCGGCAGGAGCGCTCCAGGCCAAGGAGAACAATTTTCTTGCCGCCGTGCATATCGCCAAGAAATCAGTGGGACTGGCTTTCCTCGACATATCTACGGGCGAGTTCCTCTGCGCCCAGACATCGCCGGAAGAGGCCGACCGCCTGCTCAATCATCTCCAGCCAAAAGAATTGCTGCGCATGAGGGGTACGCGCGATTTCTGTGCCGCCAACTTCTCCCACAAGTGCAGCGTATTCGAGCTCGACGACTGGGTATACACCACGGAAGCCGCCGAGGAACGTCTCCGGAAGCAATTCTCCACCTCCACGCTGAAAGGATTCGGTGTGGCCGACCTTCCGGATGCCGTGATCGCCGCCGGAAGCATTCTCTATTATCTCGACCTCACAAGCCACACGCAGATCGGGCATATCACCTCGCTCTCTCGAATCGACAACCGCCGCTACATGCACCTCGACCGCTTCACGGTGCGCAATCTTGAGTTGCTCGATTCGTTAAGCCCCGACGGGAAGAGCCTGCTGAAAGTGATCGACAAGACGATGTGCCCCATGGGTTCACGTCTGTTGCGCCGGTGGCTCATGCTACCGCTTCTCGACCCTGCGGCCATCAACAGGCGTCTCGATGCCGTGAGCATATTCAAAAGCGATCAGGCTCTCCGGGAGAGGGCGCGTGAGGCCGCACGGCGCACGGGCGACATAGAGCGGCTTTGCTCGCGGGTGGCTTCCGGAAAGATCTCCCCGCGTGAGATGGCTCAGCTCTCTGTGGGCATAAAGGGGGCGATGGTGCTCCGCAAGCTTATGAAAGACAACGGCGCGGAAGTGCTTACGTCGCTCGCCGCATCCATGCCGGATACGCTCGGAGTGGCCGCATGGATCGACGCCACGCTCAACCCGGATGCACCGAATTCATTCGGCAAAAGCCCCGTCATAGCGGCCGGCGTGGACGCTGAGCTCGACGAACTGCGCGACATAAGGGCCACGGGAAAGGAGCGCCTGCTGGCCATTCAGACACGCGAGATTGAAAACACGGGCATTACGTCGCTGAAAGTGCACCAGAACAACGTGTTCGGCTATTACCTGGAGGTGCGCAATACGCATAAGGACAAAGTGCCGGAGCACTGGATACGCAAGCAGACGCTCGTGAACGCAGAGCGATATATAACTCCTGAGCTGAAAGCCCTTGAGGAAAAGATAAACGGCGCCGAAGAGCGGATAGCCGAGATTGAACTCCGCATATATGGCGAGCTGCTGAAAAAGATCAACACGCGTTTTCCGGAGCTTCATGCCATGGGCAATACCGTGGCTGAGGCCGACTGCCTGCTCTCGTTTGCCGAAGCGGCGGATGAATACGGCTACGTGCGCCCGGAAATCGACAATTCCATGGCGCTCTCCATCACGGAGGGACGCCACCCGGTGATTGAGCGCAACATGCCCCCGGGGGAGTCTTACATTTCCAACTCGGTGAACCTCGATTCCGACTCCCTGCAGATCATGATGATCACCGGGCCCAACATGAGCGGCAAATCGGCCCTCCTGCGCCAGACCGCCCTAATAGCACTGATGGCCCAGACGGGCAGTTTCGTGCCGGCAAAAGCCGTGAGAATGGGCATAATCGACAAGATATTCACCCGCGTTGGAGCGAGCGACAACATTTCGTCGGGCGAATCCACATTCATGGTCGAGATGAACGAGGCAGCCGCTATCCTCAACAACATGAGCGCCCGCTCGCTGATTCTCTTCGATGAGTTAGGGCGCGGCACATCCACCTACGACGGCATCTCGATTGCATGGTCGATCGTGGAGCATATCCATGAGAACGGACGGGTGCGGCCCAAGACCCTCTTCGCCACCCATTATCATGAGCTCAACGAAATGGAGAAGAATCTTAAACGCATCACCAATTTCAATGTCTCAGTAAAGGAGATTGCGGGCAAGGTGGTGTTTCTCCGCAAGCTTGAGAAGGGGGGATCGGCACATAGTTTCGGTATCCATGTGGCCAAGCTCGCGGGCATGCCGGCCTCCATTGTGAGAAGAGCCGACGACGTGCTCAAGCAGCTCGAGAGCGCGGCAGGGGCAGCAAATGCTCCGGCAGATGCCGTATCCGGAAAGAGTCTGGCGGCCATCGGAGCAGCCCCGGGAGCCTATCAGATGAGCTTCTTCCAGCTCGACGACCCGCTACTCTCGCAGATACGCGACCATCTCCTGAACGTGAACATCAACAACCTCACCCCCATACAGGCTCTCAATCTGCTATGCGACCTGCAGGGGCTCCTCACAGGCAAGCAGTGAGTGGAGGGTTAAATATTTCAAAAGTGACTTTTATCCGACATAGCATCTCACGTATATTCCGGACTCTCCGTAATTCCGGACTTCCTCACCGCCACTTGCAGGCTCTGGGGCTCATCGTCGTGATGCTGATGCTCCCGGCGTGCGGCACTAAGAAGAATACACCCATATCGCGCAACTGGCAGGCTTTCACCACCCGCTATAACGTTTATTTCAACGGCTCGGAGCATTACAAGGAGCAGCTGAAGACGATGGAGGATACGTATGAAGACGACTATACGCGCACTCTTCTCACCCATCCGGCCGAAGCCCGCGCCGATGCCAAGCTCCCGCAACCTTCGGGCGACTTCAAACGCACGATAGAGAAGATGCAGAAGGCCATACAGCTCCACTCCATCTCCAAGAAGCCGACCAAACGTGCCTCAACGCCTAAGGAGAAGGCTTTCAGGGCTCGCGAGGAATTCAACCCTTTCCTGCATAACGCCTGGCTCATGATGGGGCGCGCTCAGTATCTCAACGGCGACTTTCTCGGAGCCGCCTCTACGTTTCTCTACACGGCGCGCCATTTCAAATGGATGCCGGAGGTGGTGACCGAGGCCCGTCTCTGGCAGGCTCGCTGCTATTGCGCCCTCGACTGGCTCTATGAGGCTGAAAACACCATGCGGCTCGTGAAGGAGAAGGATCTCACCTCGAAGTCGCTGCGCAATCTCTATAATCTCGTGAGAGCCGACTGGCTCGTGCGCTCGGGCGACTATGAGCAGGCCGTAGCTCCACTGCGAGAGGCCGCAAAGGGGGCTTCCGGCACCCAGAAAAACCGTCTCTGGTTTCTCTTGGGCCAGATATATGCCAATCTCGGCAAGCGTGAGCTGGCTTATGAGGCGTTCGGTAAGGCGGCTTCAGGCGCATCCACACCTTACCGCACCAAATTCAACGCACGCATACGCCAGAGCGAGGTCTACGCCGGTTCCAACATCCGCAAGGAGGTGAACTCGCTGAGGGCCATGACGCGCTATGAGCGCAACAAGGAGTATCTCGACCAGATATATTACGCCATCGGCAATCTCTATCTCTCGCGTGGCGACACCGCCCAGGCCAAGAAGAACTACATCGAGGCTGTGGAGAAATCGTCGCGCAACGGCATCGACAAGGCTATGGCTCAGCTCGCGTTGGGCAATATCTATTTCAAGGAGGGCGACTATGTGAAGGCTCAGCCATGCTATTCGGAGGCTGTGCCGCAGTTGCCTGAGAATTACCCCGGCTACAAGACCCTGCGCCTACGCAGCGACGTGCTCGACGAACTGGCCCTCTATGCCGGCAACGTACATCTGCAGGATTCCCTGCTCACGCTGGCGGCAATGTCGCCCGAGGAGCAGGAAGCGGCGTGCCGCCGACTTGCCGAGGAGCTGATAAAGCGTGAGAAGGAAGCGGAGGAACAGGCCAAGAAGGAGGAATATCTCGCACAGCAGCAAGGCACTTCACGCCCGATGGATCAGGCGGGGGGCGCCACGACGGGCATAACCATGAATGCCGACAAGTCATGGTATTTCTACAACACCATGACCAAGAGCGCCGGAAAGACGGAGTTTCAGAGGAGATGGGGTGCACGCAAGCTTGAAGACGACTGGCGGAGACGTAACAAGGCCACTTTCTCGCTTGATGATGACGATGATGACGCCGATAACCCAGCCGGCGAAACTGAAATGCCCTCCGATTCACTGCCTCAGGCCGACAAGGAGAAGCTTGAGAAGGCCAATGATCCGCACAACATGGAGTTTTATCTCAAGCAGATACCGTCGACTCCCGAGGAGATACAGACAGCCAACGACGTGATACAGGAGGGACTCTACAATATGGGCGTGATCCTCAAGGATAAACTGGAGGATTACCCGGCGGCTCGTGAGGAGTTTGACCGTCTTGACGCACGTTATCCCGACAATATCTACCGCCTCGACGTGTATTACAACATGTATCTGATGGCCGTGCGTGAGAACAATCAGGCTCTCGCCGAGCAGTGGAGGCAGAAGATCCTTCAGGATTTCCCGGAGAGCCCTTACGGACAGGCCATGCTCGACCCCCATTATTTCGACAATCTGCGCCAGATGCATCGCGTGCAGGAGAATATGTATGAGAAGGCTTATGCCGCATATCTCTCGGATGACAACGCAGAGGTGCACGATCTCACAGCCAAGATGGAGGCTGATTATCCGCTTTCGCCCATCTTGCCGAAATTCGTGTTTATCGATGCCCTCTCCTATCTCACGGAAAAGGATTACGACCAGTTCCGCGACCGGCTTACGGAATTGCTCCGGAAATGGCCCGACACGGATATGACCGACATGGCCTCCGCCATAGTGAAAGGATTGAAAGAGGGACGCAAACCTAATGCGGGACTCTCCAATTCGCGTGGCATGCTTTGGGATATACGTCTATCAGAATCAGAGGAGGGGGAGACGGATGCCGACGGCACACCGGCCGATTTCGAGCGTGATCCGGAGTCGCCGCAGTATCTTGTGTTTGCATTCCCGCGTGATGAGGTCAACGCCAACCAGCTGCTCTATGATGTGGCGCGGTTCAACTTCTCCTCATTTGTGGTGAAGGATTTTGATCTGGAGCAGATGAGCTTCTCGAATATCGGTCTTCTAATTGTTAAGGGATTTGAGAATCTAAGGCAGGTGGAGCATTATCGCAGCGTGATGGAGCGCGACGGCCTTGTGCTGCCGGAGGGCGTGCGGCCTATCATGATCAGCAAGCATAACTTCGAGGTGCTTCTGAAAGGACGGTATTCCTTCGAGGATTATTTCCGGTTTGAGGAGGAGGCCGACGCAGAACAGACGGAGGAGGAGCTCCTTGGCCCCGGTAAAACCATGCCCGGCCCTGATGATCTCTCCGGCGAAGAGAAGAATGGCTCCGGCGAAGCAGAGGAATCGGAGAATGGAGGTCAAGAGTCCGGAGAAGCGGAGAATGGAGGTGAGAAGGCCGGAGAGAAGGCCTCAGAACTTCAAGGCGGTGATTTCCGTTAATCAATAAAACGTAATCAAATCATAAGAATGGAAAAAATACTCTGGGCAGACGATGAGATCGATCTCCTGAAGCCACATATAATGTTTCTGAAAGCCAAGGGCTACGACGTCACCACCGTATCAAACGGGCGTGACGCGCTCGACACACTCGCCCGCGAGCGTTTCAGCCTTATCCTTCTCGATGAGAACATGCCGGGCCTCTCCGGCCTGGAGACACTGGCACGCATCAACCAGACGCATCCTGAAGTGCCGGTGATCATGATCACCAAATCGGAGGAGGAAAACCTTATGAACCAAGCCATAGGCAACCAGATAGCCGATTATCTCATCAAGCCGGTGAATCCTAACCAGATACTGCTGTCGATCAAGAAGAACCTACACAGCGGACGCCTTGTGGCCGAGCAGGCCTCTTCGGGCTACCAGCAGGAGTTTCAGAAAATCTCCTCCCTCATCAATATGGCCGGGAGCGTGGAGGAATGGATGGAGGTTTACCGTCAGCTCGTATATTGGGAGCTGAAGCTTGCCGATACCGACAACTCCATGGGTGAGCTGCTGCTCATGCAGAAGCGTGACGCCAACAGCAATTTCTGCAAGTTCGTGAAGCGTGAATATGAAGGCTGGGTCACCACCGACCGTCATCCCCTCATGAGCTATGAGCTCTTCAAGCGCAGGGTGTTTCCGATTCTCGACAACGGGGAGAAGGTGTGCTTCATACTGATCGATAATTTCCGTCTTGACCAGTGGAGGGTGTTGCAGCCGTTGGTGGCCGAATGGTTTAACATCGACGAGGAGCTATATACCACTATCCTCCCTACCTCCACGCAGTATGCGCGTAATTCCATCTTCGCCGGCCTGATGCCGCTGCAGATAGCCACGATGTTTCCGAATCTGTGGGTGGATGAGGATGAGGACGAGGGACTCAATATCCATGAGAGCGAGCTGATAAAGACGCAGCTCGACCGCTTCCGCCGCAAGGAGACTTTCTCCTACAATAAGCTGAACGATTCATCGGCCGGCGAGAAATTTCTCCAGAAGCTCAATTCGCTGAAAGACACTCCGCTGAATGTGGTGGTGCTGAACTTCATCGATATGCTTTCACATGCGCGTACGGAGTCGAAGATGATACGCGAGCTGGCTAATTCAGACGCAGCCTACCGTTCGCTCACGGAATCATGGTTCCGTCATTCCTCCTCGCTCGATATTTTCCGACGTATGGCTGAACTGGGCTTCAAAGTGATTGTCACCACCGACCACGGCACAATCCGCGTGGACAATCCGATAAAGGTGGTGGGCGACCGCAACACCAACACCAATCTGCGCTACAAGGTGGGCAAGAACCTCAACTATAATCCGAAGCAGGTGTATGAGATGCACAACCCGAAGAAGTTCGGGCTCCCGGCTCCGAATCTCTCGAGCACGTTTATCTATGCCTGCAATGAGGATTTCTTCTCCTACCCCAACAACTATAACTACTACGTGCAGTATTATACGGGCACATTCCAGCATGGCGGCATCTCGCTTCAGGAGATGCTCGTCCCCTTCGTCACCCTCACCCCGAAATAAACCCGGGGCCGTCCGTGACGACCACTCCGCAATTAATCCGGGTCTATCCTTGACACCCTCTCCTTTAGGTAGGGGCGTCAGTTTAGGTAGGGGCGTCCGGCCTGCCGCGCCCGGATGCTATCTTATTTGTGGTCGATGGCGTTTTCAATCAAATTTTATATAGATGAAGTTGATATACTATATAGTATTCCTTTTAGGATTGGCCGTAGTGCCCGAAATATCGAAGCAACGGTTAGCTGTGAGGGAAGTGGTGACAAAAGCCGCTACAGGTGACGCCAAGGCCCTCTACGACCTTGCAATGCTTCACGATATGGGCTACGATTCGATACCGGTTGACTCAGCCCGTTCCACGGCTCTTTACCGCCTGGCTGCGGAGCGTGGATACGGCCCGGCGCAGAATTATCTCGGATTCCGGTATTTCAACGGTGAGGCAGTGCGGCAGGACGTAGATTCAGCCCTCTTCTGGATGGCCAAAGCGGCAGCCGGAGGCGATGCGAAGGCCGCCAATAATTTGGGGTATCTTTTGGCACACAGCGACAAGGTGACACGTGACTATCCGCAGGCCATTTACTGGCTGTCAAAGGCAGCCGACGCAGGGTTGCCGGCCGGTATGAGCCAGTTGGCCGATCTTTACCGTCAAGGTTTGGGTTGCTCGCCCGACACGATGCGTGCCGAGCAACTGTATACCCGGGCTATTCAGGCCGGTCTGCATGATGCCGAACTGAAACTCATAGCCATGAAAGGGCATGAATGGAGGGCTCTCCCAGCCGATTCCGCCCTCTCCCTCGGCAAATACCACTACACTCACGGCGCTCCCCTCGCCGCCGTCACCCTCTTCGAACAAATAATAAACCCCGGCCCCCTCCCCGCCTCCGCTTCAGCCTCCCTCCCAGCCGCTTCTCTCCCCCCATCCCCCTTCTC
>CAZUNU010000129.1:0-8713 GCA_964622105.1 uncultured Sangeribacter sp.
CTCTTTAGAGAATGAAAATCTCTCGTCCTAACCGATAGACGAATGGGCCACTATACACAACTGTGCCGGAATGCCATCCATACGGATTATGACGCTCACCGCACATTTTGCGACTGCAAAGTTACGACTCTTTAAGCTAACTTCCAAATTTTTCTTAATAAAATCGGAATATTTTTTGCCCCAATCCATTTTTTCATCCCTCCTGACCACCCATATTTACCTTTTTTATCACCTTATTCCCATTTTTAAGCCGCTTGAGTGTAATTATACACCCGTTTTATGCGTTTTTCTTTCATAGTAGTTTTCTTTTAACCTGCGATTCCCCTAAGCTATGAAAATATTCTGCAAAAACACCGAAACCTACGTTTCTGTAATAGGCGGAGAGAAAGTGATCGACCTCATCCCGCGCCTCAGAAAAGAGCTGCCTTTCTCCCCGATATGCGCGCTCGTCAACAACAAGAACGAGGATCTGTGCTTCCCGCTTTATTCGCCCAAACAGGTGGAGTTTCTTCCCGCCACCCATCCGCTGGGCCATCACGTCTACGTGCGTTCGCTCTGTATGATGCTATATAAGGCTGTGCTCGATGTGGTGCCTCACACCATGCTCTCGATCGAACACTCTATGTCGTCGGGCCATTACTGCCGCCTGCTCAAAGATGGCGAGCCTGTGCCTGTAAACGATACTACGGCCCGTTCGCTCGTGGATGCACTGCGTAAGATTTCGGAATCCGACATACCTTTCCGCCGCAAGGAGCATCTCACAAAAGACGTGATCGAGGTTTTCCGTCTGCAGGGGCTCGATGCGAAGGTGACACTCCTCGAATCTCTCCACGAATTATACACGAAATATTACCGTCTCGGCGACACGGCCGATTCCTATTACGGCCCGTTGGCTCCGAGCACCGGTTTCATACGTGAATTTGATATCCGTCCTTATAAAGACGGTTTCCTGCTTTTCGCCTATTCACCGGAAGCTACGGATGAGATACTGAAGAATAATCCGCCTCAGGAGAAGATGTACAAGGCCTTCACCGATCAGCTGCTCTTCAACCGCGTGATACAGGTGAAGAACGTAGGCGAGCTCAACATGGCAGTAAAAAACCGCAAGACAGCCGAACTGATAAACGTTGCGGAAGCCATGCACGATAAACTCCTCGGCCGTATAAGCGATGAAATCGCCGCACGACGCAAAGAGGGAGGCGCCGGGATAGTCATGCTCGCCGGCCCCTCTTCTTCAGGAAAGACAACCACGGCAAAGCGTCTCGGCATACAGCTCATGACCAACCTCATCGTGCCGAAGCTCATCTCTCTCGACGATTATTTCGTTGACCGCGACCGCACACCGCGTGATGAGAGCGGCGATTATGATTATGAAAGCCTCTACGCACTTGATCTCGACCGTCTTAATTCCGACCTCACCCGGCTTTTGCGTGGCGAGGAGATAAATCTGCCCACTTATTCGTTTGAATTCGGCCGTCGCATAGAGAAGGAGCGTCCCCTTAAGTTGGAGAAAAACGAAATCCTCCTCATAGAAGGCATCCACGGCCTGAATCCGGAACTCACTCGCTCCATCGACCCCGACAATATTTTCAAGGTATATGCCTCGGCTCTCACCACACTGAAGATCGACTATCACAACTGGATCTCCACAAGCGACAACCGTTTGCTTCGCCGGATGGTGCGCGACAACAAGTATCGTCACATCTCCGCCGTCGACACTATCCGTCGCTGGCCGAGTGTGCGCCGTGGAGAGGAGAAGTGGATATTCCCATTCAGTGAGAATGCCGACGCCACGTTCAATTCCTCGCTCATATTTGAGATCGGAGTCATGAAGCCCTACGCAGAGCCGCTGCTCCGCGAGGTGCCCAAAGACACCACCGACTATGCCGTGGCCTATCGTCTGCTACGTCTCCTCAACTGCTTCGAGCCTATCCCCGCCGACCAGATTCCGCCGACCTCCCTCCTCCGCGAGTTCCTCGGCGGCTCCTCCTTCCACTACTGATTCAATTGAAAGACTGGTGCCGTGTCACTCAAATAATGCTAAATTATGGATATTGAAACATTACGTGAATATTGCCTCTCCCTGCCGTACGCCACCGAAGATACGGCTTTCGGCGACGACATACTCTTGCTGCGCGTATGCGATAAGATATTTGCCTGTATCAGTCTGGACAGACCAGATTACATTACGGTGAAATGCGATCCGGAGTATGCCCTCGAGTTGCGCGACCGTCATGTGGAGGTGGAGCCGGCGTGGCACTGGAACAAGAAATACTGGAATCAGTTAAGGCTGACAGGCACATTGACAGAGGATTTCATTAAAGCCCTCATCCGCCACAGCTACAGCGAAGTAGTAAAGAAGCTCCCCAAGAAGCTCAAAACCCAATATCCAGAAATTATAGAGGTTGTATAGGCAATTACAAAATTTGATCAAGGAGTTTATAAGAGTTGACTGAAGGAGATCTACCTTTAACAACAAAATTGCTCTTGATAATTGCATACCTTTATGACAAAACAGTACTCCAAAAGTTACGAAACACTTTTGGAGTGCTGCTTATCTCGGTAGAATCCCGTATGGAAGGTGAGCATACCTAATGATCAACTCATTGTCTGCAACGTTCGCGCCACTACGGGATGTTGCTTTAAGCCATTTGCCACACTATCATCAAATAATAATTCCGGAGAGAAATCACCGGCGAAAAACTTATTGATAAACTCTTTCTCACTCTCTTCAAGAACCATCAGTGATTCCAGATAATTGACAGCTACATCAAACAGATTATTTTTATCAAAATGGCCTAATTTAGTATGCAGCATTGGTAGAAGCTGTGTCTTTAGCGTAAGAAAAGGCATTTCTCGCATCTTACCCAAATCCTGACTCAGCAAGTCAGGTTTATCGGCATTCCCTAAAACCGAATAAAATACCACGCACTTTCTTAACGCATCTCTTTCATCTTTGGATGTCAACAGCCCTGACTTCGCCAAAGAAAATATGTCGAATATATCACGAGGCTTGCATCTCTCATACAAGGCTTTTATCTTTCCGGCAAACAATTCAATTATATCAAGATGTGCGACCCGTATATGATGATCAGCATAAGCAAATGGAAATGCTATATCACTGTAGGTAGCCGGATAGACGTGACATCTCGAATGATAATTGATGTCAAGTTTTATCTTATCGAGGCTACCTGTAGTCGTCGTATACAACAGTGATTTGGAATCCAACGCATAATTACCTCTATCGCTTATCTCATATCCCATATCACGAGCATAGAGAGATAAGGCTTCACTGATGTTTTCACGCTCTCTGTTCGTTTCCTCTTTTGATAAATTAAATGCAAAGTCTAAATCCAGATCCACGCTCAATCGAGGAAGCTTCTCAAACGCTATCAGATTTATTGCCGTTCCACCCTTAAGCAAAAGTTTTCCGGCAAACTCTTCATAGCTATTCAAATCTTGCAGGATGTGGCAAAGACGTATCACCTTCTCCACATTAGTAGCTGTGTAACGGTGTTCAGCTGCAATTTGCTGAATTCGCTTCTTCTCATATTCATATTTCATATCACTTTGAGATGAGTTTGGAGGTTGTCGGGGATGCAGAGATTCCATTCACTGCTATAATTATTGCAAAAGTAGGGATTTATAAGGTAACTTTGGTTATTACCCATTGCCGATTTACACTTTTTGAAAAATTTTTCTGACAATCCCAACCTATGATTAAACATTGAGAACAAGAAGCCGGCTCGTTGCCAAAGACTCTTATTGCCATACAGCTCAAGACAACGTAATAAGGCGGCTTCGCAGATATCACTCACCCTGCACTCAGCCAAGGCATACATCAGCTCCTCAATTCCACCGGCAAGATTGATGTTATATATGCAATCAATCAGTGTTTGCGATAAGGAAGTAACCCTTAACTTATAACCCGACCCATCAACTATCTCTACAGGCTGATAAAGAAACTTAAGTTTCTTGAAGGAGTATGTTTCGCCAAGATATTCAAAACTACGGAAACTACGCTCTGAATAGACATACAGCTCGTTAAACTCCTGTGTCTGTAAAAGATAGTATTCTAAGGCCGAATGATAAACCAGAACACCATCCTCCACAGCATTACATCCTATTATAAATTTATTATCGATATCTACAGGCATGTAGACACCTCGACGAACTAATGCCAGACGCTTTTTCTTCTTACCTTGACGAAGACGCGACCACATTACCGATTCCTTTAGAGGAACCGATTGCAGATCCATATAGTGCTTCGCCAGAGTGTAAGTCGTTGCTAAATTCATATACTTAGAATAATATGCAAAGATAATAAATATTTCTTTATTGATAAATATATTAAGTAGATGAAAAGACTAAAATTAGAGTCGGCACCGATGCGGAGAGCATGGTGCCGGCTATGTGCTGTTTACTTACGGGGGTACGTAGTCAGGACGCGCTGACTGCGGGCCGCAGTAGGAGGATCAGAGAGCCTCGAGGAGGGTCTTCTTGTAGTGGGAGTGGTCGCGGAGGTCGGGTCGAGCTGTGGCTTTCCCTGAGCGGTCTACGAGAATGTAGAAGGGTATGCCGTCGACACCGAAACGGTCGCAGACAGCATCCCACTGTGCATCATTAAGACGATAATGAATTCCCTTTATCTTGTTGATAGCCTGGAGATATTTCAATTTGGGAGACGTCTCATTGGCAAGATAGATCCACACTATATCTTCCGACGAGAGATCACCGCTCTTCTCCGGCTCATTCTCCGCTAAGGCCGCACGACACGGCGCACACCATGTGTTCCACAAATCTACCATCACAACCTTACCCTTGTGAGGAGCCACAATGGCATCAAACACTTTATCAGGCGCTACGTCGGGCACAGCAGACACAAGCGACTCTCCCAATGCCTCAATACGTGCCAGAGTAGCCGTCTGCACAGCCTCAACCTCATCGGCCAAAGCCCCGCTGAGATCACCCTTTTCAGCCTGAGTGAGCTTGCCGTTCTCAGCCGCCGCATATGCACGCCGGTAATTGGCGAGCGTCTTAAGAAACCCGGTGTCTACACCCGCCTTACTCCATACGTCGTAATTGCCTTCCAATAACATTTCGGGAATGAGCAGGAGGTCTTTATCATTGAAATCGATATTGGCGGCGATAGCCTTGATATTATCAGCTGACAGCTCCATGGGGATACTGTCTTCAGGTATCGGCGAACCCCATGCAACATCATTATTAACGCCGTAGTAGTTTCTTGCAAGTATCGACTTTGCATTGTTCGTGACATAGATAAGCTCGCCAATACGCTGAACCTTGTTGTAACGACGTTCAGCATCCGAGAGATTGGCATCGGCATCTATAGAATCGTTGAGAGCCTTGAAGATGTCGAGCACGTGAGCCGTATATTGATCGCCCGTGATGTGATAGTCGGCAAACTCGCCGGAGAAAATCTCCATCCCGGCTTTGCTGCGCAACCTCGGATAGAGACCATCGGAATATACCGGGGAATAATTCTCGCGATAGTCACCGGTATAGGAATCGCGTGTGTGCATATTGAGAATTCCTGACACATGTGAATCGAGATACACATTTACCGTCTCTCCCGGGGCTACGACTAAACCCGGAGCCAGACTTACACCCTTATCCAGATTAATAGGGAAGAAATAGGCAGGTGAGGAGATTGAAAGCTTAACCTCCGCGTTTCCCTCCTTATCAACTTCCACAGGGGTTTCGGCACCAATCTGTCCGTGAGCGGTGTTGACCACCCAATTCAGCTTGTCGCCCATGGCAGGCTTATAGCCGAGGATATGCACCTTTATAACCGTAGAGTCGCCATATGCGATTTCTGAGGCAGGCAGCTCACGGCCGGCGTTCTTTCGTGCTTTGGAGGGCACCTCCTTCTCATTCATATTGTGGGAGGCCTCACCTGTGAGATCTATATCCCACAATATGAAACCATCATCCGTATTCTCCGAGTAATCAATGCTCTTGGCATCTGCAGGAATTGCGGGGAAAGTCATGGAGAAGTGAAGCACGCCGGAATCAGGCACTGTCACCTCTTCGCCCAGAGCGATACCCTCCGCTGATTTCAAGGGATAGGCCACTCCATCCACATATATTGCACTTGAAGGGGCAATCTTTATCCACCAGCCCGGCTGGAAATGCACCACCGCATCGAGCACTGTGGATGAGTCGGTCAGTTCCACCTTACTGAAACTCAAAACATTGGTATTGGCGCTACCGATCAGGGGGTTTTCCACTATGCCACGGTTAGAGAAACCGCCGCAGGCCGTGGCAATCAGTAGGAATGCCACGGCCATAATTTGGCTAAGACGCGTTTTTATCATGATTCAGGATGTTAGTGTCGGATATAGAATGGAGAGGATTATGGCTTCTGCGGGAGGGGATCAGAAGAAGCGGGTCTCTTCGCCGGTCATGGCGGTGAGGAGGTTGTTGGCGAGGCTGCTGGCGCCGATGCGGAAGAGATCCTGGTTGAGCCATTCGTCGCCAAGCACTTCCTTGACTATGGCATAGTATTGCACTGCTTCCTCGGCCCTGCGGATGCCTCCGGCTGCCTTGAATCCTACCTTGCGGCCGGTCTGTGCATAATACTCGCGGATGCACTGACACATCACATAGGCTGCTTCCAACGATGCCCCGGGATAAATCTTGCCTGTGGAGGTCTTGATGAAATCAGCATCGCTCCACATTGCCAGTATGGAAGCCTCCTTGATGGCAGCCGCAGTCTTGAGGGCGCCTGTCTCAAGGATTACCTTCAATTTCGCACCCTTGGCAGTGTGCTTAAGTTCTATCAGCTCGTCACAGAGATCCTCGTAATTCTTGTCGCGCAAATAGCCGAGGTTCATCACCACGTCTACCTCATTGGCGCCACCGGCTACAGCCAAAGCCACATCGGCCACCTTAACGGCTGTGAAAGTCTGGCTCGAGGGGAATCCACCAGCCACAACAGCTATGTCAACTCCCGTGACGTCGAGAGTGGAGCTCACAACTTCTGCGAAGTTGCTGTAGACGCATATTGCAGCTACGTTCTTATATTGCGGATACTCGTTGTCGAAATCGTTCACGCGCCTTGTGAAAGCCGCCACGCTCTCCTGGCTGTCTTCCGTGCTCAATGTGGTTAGGTCGATCGAGCTGAAAAGAAACTTGTAAACCTCGGGAGTGGCATACTGTGAGGCCTTTTCAATTATTTTCTTCACTTCCGCTTCCACGGCGGCGTCATCTGTGATGACACGGCTCTCATCGAGGGCCTTCTGGTATCTGTCCATAGTGATTGTTTTTTCTATTTTGGGTTACAAGACGCTTCGGGGGGCACCTGCCAAGCACTCACACCTCCGCTTCTACAGTAGAAACAAATGTAGGCGCAAAGTGTTTATTTACGCCTCGGGGCAATTCTGTCGGGATTCTGCTTGAGAAACTGTTCCCAGGATTTCGCACCCTTCTCAATCTTAGGTTTTCCGCTCTCATAGAAATGAGCGAGGGCGGCGGCGAGGGCATCAGTGGCATCAAGCAGGCGTGGCATATTCTCCTGCGGTATCTTGAGGATATAACGCAACATCGAGGCCACCTGCTCCTTGGAGGCGCCGCCGTTGCCGGTGACGGACTGCTTTATCGAAAGGGGGGCATATTCGCAAATGGGTATGTCGCGTGAGAGGGCCGCGGCCATTGCCACGCCCTGTGCACGCCCAAGCTTGAGCATCGACTGCACATTCTTTCCGAAAAAGGGAGCCTCGATAGCCACCTCGTCCGGAAGATATTGGTCTACCAATCCCGTTATTCGTTGGAAAATCCGGCTGAGGCGCAGATAATGGCTTTCGAGCTTGTTGAGCTGGATCACACCCATCACGATCACCTCGGGCTTCTTGCCCTTGATGCCGAGCACGCCGTAGCCCATCACGTTGGTTCCGGGATCGATGCCCATGATTATGCGGTCGTAATCCAGATTGCCTCTCATCGACTGCGAGGAAGCCGGGAATGAGGAGGAGATGTCTTTATTCATAATGGAAGCACTTCGAGCAAGGTGGCGAAGTAGAGGGCATGGGGGCCGAATTTCTCAGTGAATTCGCCGAGCACAGGAGGGAGCACGGTGTCGTTCCAGCCGTGAGCTGCAACAATTGTGTCGAATTCCGCTTGAAGTGCTATGCTCAGTCCATGATCGGCATCCGGTTTCTTGCCGCCGGCTTCTACCACTGTCTGCAGACGCGGATTGCATGCCTCGGTTTCATTGTTGAATAATTTGGATATTGCTTCCGAACGCATCCAGTCAAGGAATTCTTGCTGACGATCGGGTTCGAGTACGAATGTTATATTGTAGATTACCATAGTTTGTTTAGTTTTTATTAATTAGCTGGCTCGCGGTATTCATTTTTGAAGGGGGGGCTCGCGGTATTCATTTTTAGAGCTCGGAGATTTCCTGGCTTCGCCGGAAATCTTTTTAGGCTCCAAAAATGAATGACCGCTCGCTGAGGGTGGGATTACCTTGTTCATTATGAGGGTCACATTATTATGAGAGTTACCAAGACTTCCGGGGCGCAAGCCGAGGGCTTACGATCCTATTGAGGTTTACCCAGTGCTTCGGAAACTTACGCTTCCGGGGCGCAAGCCGAGGGCTTACGAGCCTATGGAGATTTGTGAATGATGCCGGGGAATGAAAAAAACGGCATGCTTTCACAAACACGCCGCCAAAACAAAATTATGAAAAACA
>CAZUNU010000130.1:0-8678 GCA_964622105.1 uncultured Sangeribacter sp.
CGCGGGAGAATATCACACCGCCTTCAAAGGTCGCGGTGTGATATTCTCCGAAGTGCGCGAATATCAGCCCGGCGATGATATCCGCGACATCGACTGGAACGTCACAGCGCGTACCAATAAGCCTTACGTGAAAGTCTATGAAGAGGAGCGCGAGCTCACGATGATGTTGCTTATCGACGTCAGCGGCAGCAGTGACTTCGGTGCCGTCGGCGATCACAAGAAAGAGGTGATAGCAGAAATTGCGGCCACACTTGCTTTCTCATCAATCCAGAACAATGATAAGGTGGGAGTGATTTTCTTCAGCGACCGTATCGAGAAATTCATTCCACCGAAAAAGGGCAAGAAGCACATTCTTCTCATAATCCGTGAAATAATAGATATGCAGCCGCAAAGCCATGGCACAGATATCGACGTGGCTCTGAAATTTATGACCAATGCACTAAAGAAGAGATGCACAGCCTTTCTTCTCAGTGATTTCATTGATAATCATGACTACTTCTCAAGCATGTCGATAGCCAACCGTAAACATGATCTTGCGGCTATTCAGGTCTATGACAAACGTGACGCCAAGCTCCCTGATGTGGGCCTTGTAAGAGTCAGGGATATGGAGACAGGCGCCGACCGATGGATTGATACTTCGTCAAAGAGAGTAAGACAGGCGTTCGACAAGGCCTGGTACGAACGACAGCAACAACTCTCTTCAGTGACAGGACGCTGTGGTGTAGACCTCGCCTCCGTGTCGACTGACGAGGATTATGTAAAGGCATTGCTCGCCCTCTTCCGCAATCGTTCGGCAAGATAAGGCTTTTTGAAGACTTCAACCCCCTGCGCCTCGAACGATATTCTGATATTAAAAGAAATCAGAAAAAGATAAAAGATGATTCAAAGAATAAAGACCATACTTGTAGCCATAATCTGTGTCATTGCAGTCGGCTCTGCTCATGGTGGTGTGACGGTTACGGCCAAACTCGATTCCGTCAACCTGCTTATGGGTCGGCTCAATATGCTTAAGCTTGAAGTGGTGCAAGACAAGGGTAAGCCCGGTGGCTTCCCCTTATTCAAGGATGCTGATCCGGCTGCCGGTTATGTCGGAGTCTGCGGCGACAGTATTGAACTGCGTACCTCTATTAAGACTGATACTGTAGAACTTGGTTCAGGACGTATCCAGATTAACCATACTGTGCCGGTCCAGGCGTTTGATTCCGGTACATATCGCTTGCCTGAATTCGTATATGTTTCAGGCAACGATACGGCACGCTCCAATATCGTCACTCTCAATGTGATCCCGGTTGACGTCACTGTTGATGATCCTATCGCCGGGTATGCACCCGTAGCAGAGCCCGAGGGGAAAAGAATTACAGATGCGCTTCCTAATTGGCTTACAGATTGGTGGTGGCTGATTCTGTTGGTTCTGATTCTGGCAGGTGTGGCAGTATGGGCTCTCCGAAGATATAAGAAAGAGGGAACAGTTCTGCCCAGGAAGCCTCAGCCCACGCCTTATGAGACCGCGATGCATGATCTCCGTGAATTGAAAAAGAAGAATCTTTGGGAACAGGGACAGGAGAAGGAATACTTCACCCGGCTTACAGATATTCTTCGTGTATACCTTCAGCGCCGCTTCGGCATAAATGCCATGGAGATGACTACACGCGAAATTATGGATTGTCTCTATAACAGCGACATCAAGGACAAACGGGAATATATGCGTCAGATTCTCAGTGTGGCCGACTTTGTGAAGTTTGCTAAGGTGCGTCCGTTGCCGGCAGATAACATTGCGGCATATGAGAATGCTTTGAAATTCGTAGAGGAAACCCGTCCGGTTGAACCGTCTCCGGAAGATAAGGCAGCCCAGCCAACTCCGAAGAAAGAAACACCCGAGGGCACTGTGCCTTCTGCTGATCGTCCCGCTAAGACAAATACGGATAATAAAGTGAAAGGAGGTGAGAAATGATGCTTAAGTATCCCGGCCTCCTATGGCTGTTCCTTATCTATATACCCCTTATAGCCTGGTATATCTGGAAGCATCGTGATGCCAATCCTTCGTTAGGCATATCTACAGTTTCGCCCGTGGCCAAGCTGCCGGTTACGTGGAAGACCATAGCCATGCACTTTATTTTCGTGCTTCAATTAGTGGCTATAGGTGCTTTGATAGTGGCATTATGCCGCCCTCAGACACATGACCATCTCAGAAGTTCGCGTATTGAGGGTACGGATATTGTCATTGCACTCGACATTTCAGGCAGTATGACTGCCAAGGATTTCGAGCCTTCAAGATTTGCCGCGGCAAAAGACGTGGCATCTAAATTCGTTAGCTCCCGAAAAGACGATAATATGGGACTTGTGGTATTTGCCGGCGAAAGCTTGTCGTTAATGCCACTTACCAACGACCGTGCTGCTCTAATGAATGCCATCCGTCAGGTGCAGATGGGAGACCTCAACGATGGCACAGCAATTGGCGATGGTCTTTCGAGTGCTATCAACCGTATCACTTCCGGCAAAGCAAAGTCGAAAAGCATCATCCTGCTCACCGACGGCACAAACAACGCAGGTGACGTGCCTCCTTCAACAGCTGCCCAGATTGCAAAGCAGAAAGGTATAAAAGTCTACACAATAGGTGTGGGAACTAATGGGTCAATACAGATTACTGACCCTTATGGTTTCTCCACAACTACTATGGAGACCAAGATCGACGAGCAATCGCTTACACAGATTGCTGAGCTTACCGGAGGCAAATATTTCCGTGCTACAGATGAAAAGATGCTCAGCGAGGTTTTCGAAGAGATCGACCGTCTTGAGAAGACAGTGCTTGATGTAGATAGATTCACCCTCACCGATGAGAATTTCATGCCTTGGATTCTCACGGCCTTGTGTGCTATGTGCCTTGCATTGTTTTTGCGTTACACTGTGCTCCGTCGAATTCCTTAAGCCTCCTTTCGGATAGAGATAAATAACCAGGTAATTACCTACAATCAAAGAAGATTTAAATGTTCAGTTTCGCATATCCAAGCCTGTTGCTGCTGCTTCTCCTCGTGCCGGCCTTTGTGTGTCTTTACGCATGGGCCCGCTATTCGCGCAGGCGGAATCTGAAGAAATTCGGGCAGCTAAAGGTGCTCGCACCGCTGATGCCCGAGACATCGCCATATAAACCGCCAATCAAGATCACTTTGCAGATGCTTGCTTTGGCGCTTGTAATCATAGCTTTCGCACGCCCCTGGGGAGGCGTGAAAGATGAGAAGACCGTAAAGGAGGGTATCGAGGTTGTCATAGCTGTCGATGCAAGTAATTCCATGCTCGCCTCCTCTACGGCAGATGAGAAGGGCATCGACCGTATGCGCACGGCAAAGTTGATTCTTGAGAAGCTAATCAACCGTCTTGACAACGATCGTGTAGGTTTGATAGTCTATGCCGGAGATGCTTATACGCTTATCCCTGTTACCAGCGATTACGTTTCGGCCAAGATGTTTCTTAATTCAATTGATCCGAGTCAGCTCGCCAATCAAGGTACGAATATAACCGCTGCTATCGATATGGCCACAAAGTCGTTCAGCGAAGACAAGAAGATCGGCAAAGCCATTATCCTTATAACCGATGCTGAGGATCTTGAAGATGAGCAGAGCGTGATGGACGCTGCCAAGGCAGCAGCACGCAATGGCATACAGCTTGATGTGGTAGGCCTCGGCTCTACGGCTGCTGTACCTATTCCATTGAAAGGAGGAGTTTATCTGATGAATCCCGAGACGGGAGAGCCGGTGCGCACGGCGCTCAACGAGGATCTGGCTACCGAAATCGCCTCTGCGGGTAAGGGTATCTACGTCAAC
The DNA here is from genome assembly GCA_964622105.1 of uncultured Sangeribacter sp. Classification (GTDB taxonomy): domain Bacteria; phylum Bacteroidota; class Bacteroidia; order Bacteroidales; family Muribaculaceae; genus Lepagella. The sequence goes on from CAZUNU010000130.1 coordinate 3,819, forward strand.
GCCTCTAACAATGACGCCTTGAACGAACTCGACAAGCAGCTTGATACTGTCAAGAAGTCAGCGCTTGAGTCAAGTTTCTCAGCAGTGCACGATGAGTTGTTCGCAATTTTTGTATGGTTTGCGCTCGCATTTCTCGTGGCCGACATTTTTGTGCTTGACAGAAAAATCCGCTGGCTCGACAAAATCACATTTTTCAAAAAGGAGGAGAAGAGATGAGAAAAATATTATTCACATATATTGTAGCCCTCTTCTGTGTGGTTGCCTTTCCCGGCCAAGTTTCTGCTGACAACGCTGAGTCGACCAAAAAGGAGCGCAATGCCATAACAGCCGGCAATAAACTGTATAATGACGGTCGCTACAGAGCGGCTATTGGAAAATATGAAGAGGCTTTGAGAGAGAATCCAAACTCAGCTGTAGGCAGGTATAATCTCGGTCTTTCACAAATCAGAGTAGGCACAAATCCTTCCGACACTACGCAAGCCGCCAAAGACATTGCGGCCAAAGGGTGCCAGACACTTGAACAGATTGCCAAGATGGGGAGCATGAAGCCGCGTCTTGCAGCCATGGCCAACTATAACCTTGGCAACGTAGCTTTCAATTCGGAAGACTATAGCAAGGCTTTAGGCTATTATAAACAGGCTCTGCGCCTTAATCCCAACGACGACAAGGCTCGTCGGAATCTGCGAATCACTCAATTGAAGATTCAGGATCAGGATAATAATCAGGATCAGGACAAAGACAAAGAGGAGGAACAGAAAGATAAGGAGCAGAACCAGGATCAGCAGCAGAATCAGAATCAGAACCAGGATCAGCAAGACAACAAGCAGGATCAGCAGAACAATCAGCAGCAGCAACCCAAGCCGCAGGATATAAACCAGCAGACAGCAGATCAGATTCTGAAAGCTATGGAAAATAAAGAGAACCAGACACGTGCCCGTGTTGCAACCGGAAATCAGGGCGACAAGAGCAAAGGAAGAAACAGAAATACAAAGAACTGGTAATCGCAAATAGAACTGGTAATCGCGACTAAAGAGATCTGGTAATCAGGTTTCAAAATGACAAAACACGGAATTTTCCGGATTTATTGTAATATATGAGGAATTTTAAAGTTACCGCTTTGCTGATATTGCTGATGCTGTTTATAGCAGCTCCGCAGGCAGATGCCCGAGGAAAGGTGGAAGGCCCCTTTCTTCAGGCCCGCTTGTCGCGCGACAAAATGACGGAGGGAGAGACCGCCGTCTATGAAGTGGTGCTTTTTACTCCTTCTCCTCAGATTGAGGGTGTGGAGCCGGTAGTGTATCCTGAATTTACAGGTGCTGACGTAAGCCGGTCGTCTGCCGACAATCGACTCACACCGATAGAGATAAACGGCAAGCCATACTATACGGCAGTTATTGACCGCTACTTCCTTCGATATCCTGAGAGTGGCAAATTCAAGATCAACGGCGGACAATACCGACTTGGAGTGTATCATAAACAGGAGTATTATGATCCTTTCTGGGGCAGACAATATGGAAATGTAGTGGATGCCATTGCCCTTCAGGCTCCGGAGAGTGGAGTCAGGGTTTCGGCACTACCACAGAAAGGCCGTCCGGCTGATTTCTCAGGTGCAGTAGGAGATTTTGAGATTAGTGTTGAATTTCCGGAAGGAAAATTGAGAAACGGTGATGACGCATCCATGGTTGTGATAATTGCCGGCGCAGGAAGTCTTGACGGCGTGCTGATGCCTGATATAAGGGCGATGCTACCCGAGTCACTACAGTTCAAGTCGATGACCGATAATATCAACCACTTTGTCAAAGACGGAGAATTGGGATCGGAGGTTGAGATCGAATGTGTGGTAATGCCCAAGAAAGAGGGAGCCATCACCGTCGATGGCGTGAAATTCAGTTATTTCAACAGTAAGACAGGGAAATATGAAACCATCGTGGCCTCCCCTGTTGAGATAACGGTGGAAGAGGGTATACCCGGTTCGGGTAAACCACCTGTGATAATGGAAATATAGTCCGGATAATGGAGAAATAAAGAGATGAGACTACAAAAGAAACATATTCTCGGGTTACTTCTGACGCTTATCTTCTCGATGGCAACGGAGGCAGCTACTGTGCGTCTTGACGTATCGGCCGGAAGAGGACGGCGCGAGATAGGCATAGGAGAACTCTTCTACATTACTTATGAGGTGAGCAATACGGAGAAAGCTCCGGATAAGCCCGCATCAGTGCCCGGTGGAAAAGTGATGTATTTCGATCGCACAGGGCAGAGTTCAAGTTTCTCAAGTGTAAATGGAAAGACCACCCAGTCTTACAGCTATACCTACACTCTCACTGTAAGGGCTCAGACAGAGGGATCGTATACCTTCGGCCCTGTTACTGTTGACGGTGTTAGTAGTAATACCGTTAGCTATACCATTGGTTCAGCACCCGCTCAGTCTACTCCGGGATCCGGCTCAAACCAGCAGGCAGATCCGGGTCGCCATAACAGCGAAGACGGACCGAAATTCATTGGTAAAGGCGACGGAAATCTCTATCTGAAAGCGAACGTAAGCAAGACAACTGCTTACGAGCAGGAGGCGCTTGTATATACGGTGAAACTATATACCACTTATGATGCCATCAAATTTATAGGTGCTACAGCTGCTCCGAAATTTGAGGGCTTTGTTGTAGAGGAATCTAAAGACGTATCCAATCAGCTTGAGTATGAGACTGTGGGTGGCAAGACATATGCAACAGCTATTATCGCACGCTATATCATCTTCCCCCAGATGGCCGGCGACCTGAAAGTCTTGGGCAACACTTATACCGTGAGTGTGGATGAACGTGAATATTATCATGATCCGTTCTGGGGAAGCATGTCGGTGGCCAAACCGTTACAGCTGAATGTCACGCCAAACGACTTGACTGTACACGTGAATAATCTTCCTGCTCCTATGCCGGCAAACTTCTCGGGCGGAGTTGGCAAATTCTCCATCAGTTCTACCTTGCCGTCGCAGACGTTCATGACCAATCAGGCGGCTTCCGTAGTATATACTGTGTCCGGTACAGGCAACATCAAATATGTAAAGCTTCCGGATCTTAACGCTCTTTATCCACCTCAGCTCGAGGTCTACAGTCCGACTCCCGATCTGCAGACTAATGTAGGACGCACGAATGTAAGCGGCACGTCACGTTTCGATTATTCTTTCATGCCGCTTGAAGCAGGCAGCTTCCGTATACCTGACGTTGAACTCGTATATTTTAATCCCGATAACGGTCGCTATGAGACATCAGTAGCCCGTGGTTATGATATAACCGTAGGAAAGGGTAAAGGATCTGAAAAATCGCAGACAAGAGGCAATATGTCTTTTAATCCTACGCTTCTACCTGTAAGCGGTAATCTGTCGCAGTCTCATACTCCTTACATTATGCGGTTCGGCTATTGGCTCTTCTACATAATTCCGGTCATTCTGCTTTTAGGTGCCGTGGTTTACTACCGTGCTTATCTCAAGGCTAATGCCGATCTTCTGGCCGTAAGAAGCCGCAAGGCTGACAAGATGGCTCGCAAACGTCTGCGTAAAGCCGGCGCCTGCATGAAGAAAGGGGAGACGGACCAGTTCTACGACGAGATGCTGTCAGCCCTGTGGGGATATATGGGCGACAAACTCAAAATGCCTCCTTCAGAATTGACACGCCAGAATATCAGTGAGAAATTATATGAACGTGGCATTCCTGAGGAAGTAGTTGCTCCTTTCATATCTCTGCTTGACGAGTGTGAATTTGCAAAATATGCACCGGCAGCCACGAAAGATAATATGCAGCCTGTCTATGATCAGGGAGTGGCTGTGATTAATTCTCTTGAAGATTCATTCAAACAGCAAAAGAATCAGAATCATGAGTGAGATCAGATTAAAAAGAAGCATCCTGACCGTTGCGATAGCCATTGCAGCTTTCCTGTTTTCTATCGGTATGAATGGCCAGAATGTTATAGCGGAAGCTGATTCTGCATATAATTCAAAAGATTACGCTAAGGCTATCGAACTTTATGAATCCGTGGCCGATACAGTAGGCGTATCCGCTCCTTTGCTCTTCAATATGGGAAATGCATATTATCAGGAAGGCAATTACGGAAGGGCGATGCTTTGCTATCTGCGGGCCAAGCGTATTGATCCGGGTCAGCCGGAACTCAATGCCAATCTCCGCTATCTGCGCAGCAGGGTAGAGGATTCCAACAAAGCCGAGCAGAAGGGGAAACGATTAAAGGTGACCGTAGACGAGCCATCTTTCTTTCAGAATGTGCATACTGCCATTGCAGTAGAGACTGCCTCCAATGTGTGGGCTGTGTGGGGAGTTGTCTGTTTCCTGCTTTTCATAGGTGGCGTCACTCTTTACATATTTACCCGAAGCGTGATACTACGTAAAATAGGCTTCTTCGGAGGTATAGTTACTCTTGCTTGCACCGTTGTGTTCGTATCGTTTGCTATATCCGGGGCGAGGGCTGCTTCCTCAAAAGAGGAGGGAGTGGTGACCGCATATAAGGTTTACCTTCTCACGGAACCAGGCAAAGAGAGCACTGGAAAAGAGGGTGTGCTGACAAAGGGTACGGAGGTAAGGATCGTGTCGGAGGAAACGGATGCCGAGGGCAATGTTACGTGGTATAAAGTAAGGTTGAATTCAGATTACATTGGCTGGGTATCAGCAGAAGATCTCGAGGAGATCTGAACGTATATGTTATTAAACATATTCAAAATTTCAGAAATTCTTGGTAGATTGCAAAAAATTGTCTAAATTAGCAATCGGAAATAAGAAATTGTCTTATTCTTCCGATAAAAGTAATCGACGGTTACTTATAGTCAATCGTTTAAGTATAACCTCAAAAATACCATCT
>CAZUNU010000131.1:0-8530 GCA_964622105.1 uncultured Sangeribacter sp.
GTCAAGGCTCCCGGTTTCGGCGACCGTCGTAAAGAGATGCTTGAAGATATTGCAATCCTCACTGGCGGAACAGTCATCAGTGAAGTGAAAGGCATGCAGCTTGCCCAGGCCAATATTCAGGACCTTGGAACTGCTGAAAAGGTAACAGTTAACAAAGACAACACCATCATTGTTAACGGTTCCGGTTCTAAGGATGCCATCACCAACCGTATCAACCAGATCAAGGCTCAGATTGAAACCACAACTTCGAACTATGATAAAGAAAAACTGCATGAGCGTCTTGCAAAGCTTGCAGGTGGCGTTGCAGTTCTTTACATAGGAGCTCCATCTGAAGTCGAGATGAAAGAGAAAAAGGATCGTGTTGACGATGCTCTTTCCGCTACTAAAGCTGCTATCGCAGAGGGTATCGTACCCGGTGGTGGTACAGCCTACATCCGTTGTCTCCCGGCTCTTGATGAGCTCAAAGGTGATAACGACGACGAGAATACAGGTATTGCCATCATTCGTCGCGCTATCGAGGAGCCCCTTCGTCAGATTGTAGCTAATGCGGGTGTAGAAGGTGCCGTTATCGTTCAGAAAGTAAAAGAAGGCACAGGTGACTTTGGTTACAATGCCCGCACTGATACTTTCGAGAATTTCTTCCAGACGGGCGTAATTGATCCTGCTAAAGTTACACGTGTTGCTCTTGAGAATGCAGCAAGTATCGCAGGTATGTTCCTTACAACAGAGTGCGTAATCGCTGATAAGAAAGAGGAAACTCCTGCAGCCCCAATGGGTGCTCCCGGAATGGGAATGGGTGGCATGATGTAAATCCCATCCAAATAAGAAGATAAACATAAATTCAACTATATGAGAATGACCGGATCAGTTTTGTCTGATTCGGTCATTTTTTATTCATCTTTTTCATGAATTGCAGATGAACTAACTCTCCTGGTATAATACATTAAGGATTTTTTGAAAATCTCACTTATTTTGATTAACTTTGGCAAAATAAGCACCTCACTTAGGCTATTCTCTTTCCCTTTATACTTATGCCCAACATGAAGGTGTCTTTTTTCCTTACCCTTAAGATTCAAATCTTCAATTATGAAATACCTCCCCCATATCATTGTTTCTTTCTTTTTATTGATTGTTTGCAGCTGTTCGTCAAACTTTGACGCAAAGAAAGCTAATAAACTTCTTGAAAAGCAGGAGCTCACTACTGAAGACTATTCTGAAATGTTAAGCATTTATGAGAGTGGCATTGAAGATGCCATCAAGTTTTCACAGGAAAATCCTCAAGATCTCTCGGCTAAACAGAAAGAGGAAATTATGCTTGTCTTCGCTATCGGCACAAGATTGAGTAAAGACGACATCAATCTCACTGAAGAACAACGCAAAGAGTTTGAACGTATAAATTTGAAAGGGTTAGAGGAGGCTCCAAAAGAATAATGATTTCAGTCAATAATCTGTCTGTTGAGTTTTCGGCACGCCCGCTCTTTACAGATATTTCATTTGTAATAAATCCTACCGACAAAATAGCACTTGTCGGTAAAAATGGTGCGGGCAAGTCAACCATGCTGAAAATACTGGCCGGTTTGCAATCGCCCACATCAGGCTCCATTAGTAAGCCCAATGAAATTACTATCGGTTACCTGCCCCAGCAAATGAAGCTTGCAGATGACACCACTGTATATGAGGAAACCAAAAAGGCATTCCGTAAGAGAGCGGCACTTGAAGAGGAATTACACTCTCTTAACACTAAACTTGAACATGCCTATGGTCTTGAGCCTGAAGTCTATCAAAAGATTTTTGATAGACTTGAATATCTCAACGAACGCATTTCCATGGATGCCACCGTCAATATGGACGCTGAGATTGAAAAAACGCTCACAGGTCTTGGCTTCTCACGAAATGACCTGAACCGTCCTACAAGTGAGTTTTCCGGTGGATGGCGAATGAGAGTGGAGTTGGCAAAGATCTTACTGCAGCGTCCTGACGTACTTCTACTGGACGAGCCAACTAATCATCTTGATATTGAGTCAATACAATGGCTGGAGCAATTCATGGCCACCAAAGCCAAAGCTGTGGTGCTTGTCAGTCATGACAGGGCTTTTCTTGATAATGTCACGAAACGCACTATTGAGATAAACTGTGGCCATATATATGATTATAAAGTAAGCTATACCCCTTTTGTAAAGCTTCGTGATGAGAGACTCGAGCAGCAGTTGAGGGCCTATGAAAATCAACAGAAACTTATTGCCGATACAAAAGCATTTATCGAGCGCTTCCGGTATCAAGCAACGAAGGCTGTTCAGGTTCAAAGCCGTATCAAACAATTGGAGAAAATAGTTCCAATTGAAGTAGATGAAGTGGATACCTCTCATTTACATCTGAAATTTCCTCCTGCTCCCCGTTCAGGCGACTTCCCTTTGATTGTAGAAAATCTTGGGAAAACTTATGGCAATCACACGGTATTTTCTAATGCTGAGTTTACTTTAAGAAGAGGAGATAAGGTTGCCTTCGTGGGGAAAAATGGTGAAGGAAAATCCACACTAGTGAAATGTATAATGGGAGAGATTCCTTACGATGGCCATCTGAAACTGGGACATAATGTAAAAATCGGATATTTTGCCCAGAATCAGGCCCAGCTTCTGGATGAGTCAATCACGGTGTTTGACACAATCGACAATGTCGCCACTGGAGATATGCGAACAAAGGTCCGCGATATTCTCGGTGCATTTATGTTCGGTGGAGAAGATTCCGATAAGAAAGTAAAAGTATTGTCGGGCGGAGAAAAGACTCGTCTGGCAATGATCAAGCTCCTTCTTGAACCGGTTAACTTCCTTATCCTTGACGAGCCAACTAACCATCTCGACATGAGAACCAAAGATATCCTTAAAGAAGCAATCAAGGCTTTTGACGGCACTGTTATCGTTGTGAGTCATGACCGAGAATTTCTTGATGGCCTCGTTGATAAAGTCTACGAGTTTGGCGGAGGCGAAGTGAAAGAGAACCTTGGAGGCATTTACGATTTCCTCCAAAAGAAAAAGATGGAGAATCTTAACGAACTCGAAAAGTCACAGGGTCGACTTTCTCAAGATGGCTCTCCCTCATTTGCACAAGGAACTGTAGATGCTCCACAAGATATTGAAAAACAAACGAAACAGCTCTCTTACGCCGAACAAAAGGAGCAGGAAAAGATGGTGCGTAAAGCAGAAAAAGCTGTGAAGACAGCTGAGGATCGCATCGCAGAACTTGAAACCAAACAGACAGAGTTGGAAAATCGTCTATCTTCCGGAGATGCATCTCCGGAAACTCTCGAAGCCTATGCAGATATTAAGAACAATCTTGATAATGCAATGACTGAATGGGAAAAAGCCCAGAACGATTATGACGAATTGATGGCGTCTATCTCATAACTTTCATCTCTTCAAAATAATTCTCTTATGATATTAACTCCTGATAAATATTTAGGATACGACATTATTCTCATGACAACTGAATCTATTGGCCACGGAATTGACACCGGTAATCTTGATACCGAAGTCAACCCACGTGAAGATTTTTACCAATATGCTTGCGGCGGCTGGATGAAAAAACATCCATTGACTCCCGAATTTTCTCAATATGGGATGTTCGACCATTTAAGGGAGAATGCCAAACTACAATTGCGTGAACTGATCACCAATCTCTCTGACCATCCGGATTCCAAAGTTAAAGGTACTATAGCACAAAAAGTAGCTGACATCTACAATCTCGGTATGGACAGCGATCGACTCAATAAGGAAGGTGCCTCTCCCCTCTTGCCGTTCATCAAAAAGATTGAGGAACACGACCTTTCGGATTTGGAATCATTGATAGCTTGGTCGCATAATGGACTTTCAAGCGTATTTTTCTCTACAGGGATTGGTCCGGATGCTAAAGATTCCAACAGAAACATCATGCACATTGTAGAGGTTGGACTCGGGCTTGGTGATCGTGACTATTATCTTGAGAAGAATGAAACCAATGATAAAATCATGGCCGCTTATGAGATCTATGTAAAGAAATTGATGAAACTCATCGGTTATGACGAGGAAGCACAGCAACGTGTATGGAATAATGTCATACATCTTGAGACGGAATTTGCGCGCAATAAGATGACCAAAGAAGACCGTCGTGATCCACTCAAAAGATACAATCCAACATCTTATAAACAGCTGAAAGAAGACTACCCGAACTTTGATTGGGATAAGTATTTCTCTGCGTTAGGTGTCGCCCAATTTGAAGATCTGACTCTTTCAAATCCGGAGTTTCTAAAATTCATCAATAATCTACTTCCTACACTCACACCACAGCAGATAAGAGATTATATAATCTTTAATATTGTTTCTGAATCTACAGGAGTATTATCAGATGATTTTCAGAAGGCTTCTTTCGAACTTTATGGGAAAGTGATGAGTGGAGCCGAGGAAGACAGGCCAAGATGGAAAAGGGCGATGACCATCCCTAATGCCATGCTTGGCGAAGCGGTTGGTCAACTTTATGTAGAGAAATATTTCCCAAAAGAGAATAAGGAATATATGATGACCCTTGTCGGTAATCTTCAAAAGGCATTGGGTAAACATATTAAAGCTCTTTCTTGGATGAGTGACGAAACAAAGCAGAGAGCACTTGAGAAATTGGATGCATTCTCAGTCAAGATCGGCTACCCTGACAAATGGAAAGATTATTCCGAAATATCTATTGAACCTGAAAAAAGTTATTTGGATAATGTATACCGTGCCTCAGTATGGTACACGCAGGATAACTATAAGAAATTAAACCAGCCGGTCGACAAGAGCGAATGGTTCATGACACCGCAGACCGTCAATGCTTATTACAGCCCTGTGACAAACGAAATATGCTTCCCGGCAGGTATCCTCCAACCACCCTATTTTGACCTTTCGGCTGACGATGCCCAGAATTATGGTGCTATAGGTGTTGTGATCGGTCATGAGATGACTCATGGCTTCGATGATTCAGGCCGGAAATTTGACAAAGATGGCAATCTCAAAGAATGGTGGACTGAAGAGGACGCAAATCAGTTCACACAACTCGCCGACCGACTTGTCGAGCAATTTAACAAGGTTGAAGTTGCTCCCGGAGTCTTTGCAAATGGTAAGTATACCTTAGGTGAAAACATTGCTGATCAGGGAGGTTTGCGCCTTGCTCTCACAGCCTATAAGGATTATGTAACAGATAAAGAGACGGTTGATATCGATGGATTCTCTCCCTTGCAAAGATTTTATCTGGCTTATGCCAACGTTTGGGCAGCCAACATCCGTGACGAAGAAATTCTGATGAGAACCAATACAGATCCCCATTCTCTTGGTCGTAACAGAGTTAACGTGACTTTGAAGAACATTACTCCTTTCCATGAAGCGTTCGGTACAAAAGAGAGTGACCCGATGTTTCTTCCTGAAGAAGAGAGAGTGATAATATGGTGACCATACATTTCTAAGCAGCGCACTTCTTAAGTTTTAATTTAGTGAATTATGTACGGATTAATCGGTAAGCCCCTTGGTCATTCTTTTTCCGCAGATTTTTTCAATAAGAAATTCCAAGATGAAGGCATAAACGAAAGCTATAAGCTTTTTCCTCTTGAGTCGATTGATTTGTTGCCGGGACTGTTGGCATCGAATCCTGATCTTCACGGCCTGAATGTAACCATCCCGTATAAACAGGCCGTTATCCCTTTTCTAAATAAATTGGATAAAGGTGCTCAAGAGATTGGTGCAGTAAATGTGATCAAGATATATCCGGATGGAAGTCTGAAAGGTTTCAATTCAGACGCAATAGGATTTCACGATTCCCTTCTGCCACTCCTGAAGCCACACATGAAACGTGCGTTGGTTTTGGGTACAGGAGGTGCTTCAAAAGCCGTGGTGTATGTATTAAAAAACTTAGGCATTGAAGTGAAATCAGTGTCACGAAATCCGGTGGAAGGACAATTATCTTATAAAGAACTGACCCCGGAGATCATGGACGATTATCATATCATTGTCAATACCACTCCTTTAGGAATGTGGCCATCTGTGGAAGCTGCGCCTGACATACCTTATGATTATATTACATCGCAACATCTTTGTTACGATCTCGTGTATAATCCTGAAATCACCACTTTCATGCGCAAAGCTGCCGAACATGGAGCTACTGTTAAAAATGGTCTTGAGATGCTCCACGGACAGGCAATAGCTGCTTGGAAAATATGGAATTGAGATATTTATGCCTTTCCTTTTTCCTCTTGTAGGCCTTATCGCAGGCATTATTATTGGAAGCTTATTTAAGTTGCCGATATGGGGTTTTATACCCATATCGGCAGCTTGCTTTATCTATCTACGTTTACTTAAAAAGTCTGTAAAACCGTCATTAAGCATAAGACTTAACAGATTGCATAAAATTTGGGTCTTATTACTTTTCTGCGGGATAGGAATGTTCGACATCGGATTTCAAAAGCCAATGGAATTTCAGTCTGGCGAACTCAAGAGATATGTGAAGGCAATTGGTGAGATTAAAGAAAGTAAATCTTATGCTTCAGGTGATCAGTTTATAGTAGATGTGTCAGGTTTGATTGATTCTTTGTCAAATTTAAGAAAATGTAACAACTTGCGAATTTTATTGACAACCGATGGTTTGTCAGCAAATGTGGGAGATCGGATTTCTTTCCCAGTCAACCTACTACCTATCACTGATAATCCCAATCTCCGGCCGGATGGTTACCCTGAAAGAATGAAGAAATCGGGTATTATCTACAGGATTCATGCATTAGAGAATCAAGTAACAATAACTGGCTACAATTCTTCTCTTTTCAATAATGCTCTACTTTGGCGCGATAAACTCATAATAAAGTTAGAGAAATCTTCTCTTTCTAGAGAGAGCTGTGATTTTATTGTGGCATTGTTATTAGGCGACAGAAGCTTTTTATCAAGTGAAGTCCGCACCTCTTTCAGCAACGCGGGTGTTGCTCATGTTTTGGCTCTGAGTGGACTACATGTGGCAATACTTATGGGAGTAGTTCTTTCTCTACTGTTTCCTTTCCAATTAATTGGGTGGCATAGACCCAGGTATATTATAGCACTATTACTTTTATGGGGATTTGTAATTATCACCGGGATGGCTGCTTCTACAATACGAGCTGCCATAATGACCTCTTTTGTTGTGACGGCATTGCTATTGCAAAGGCGAAATAGCTCTGAAAACGCGCTTTTGGCCGCTTTATTTTTCATCTTGCTTTTCGACCCACATTCACTTTTTGATGTGGGGCTCCAGTTAAGCGTTTTGTGTGTAGGAAGTATCGTTATTTTTGCCAACCGCCTAAATCCGGTAAATCGGCGTCATCATCCAAACATTCATAAGATTTTGGCGGCAATCCTTGTTTCTATGATTGCAACAGCTACCACATGGGTGGTGATTTCTTACTATTTTCAATCTGTACCATTATTATTCCTACCGGTCAACCTATGCTTTCTTCCCTTATTGCCTTTCTATCTTTGGATAGCGGTTATCTATCTAATCCTGCTCTGCTGTAGATATGATTCCACCATCTTATCAAGTCTATTGAATATAGGCTATGAGTGTTTCGATTGGCTTGTCACCCATCTGTCTTCATTCGGGCACTCCGCCATTTCTATCAAGCTTCAAACACCAATTCTGTTTCTCTGGTTATCTGGCGTAGTGATACTCGCGTATTCTCTAAAAAAGAACGATTCTAAATCAAAATACATGAAGTATGGAGGGATCGGAATGCTTTGCCTTTCCCTCATCTGTATTCCATTATTCCATAAACAGACTCCTGATAGTGTCATATTCCAGAAAAATTATGAGGCGGTGACTGTTGCATTATACGATGGTGAAAAATATTCCATTTCTACTTTCCCCAAAAACGCCATTAGTCGAGTTGATTTCAAAGGACATCACATTCTACTGGTTGACTGCCCTTTCAATAAGGATTCCTTAAGTGCTATGCTTCCTTCCACAGAAAGCAGAGATCAGAAAAGGTTCCTCATCTTGGGAGGTGGATTCCGAGGAACTACTCTCAGGGATATGCCATTTCTGAAAGATTACAATAAAATAATTCTCCATTCTTCTATCAAAAGAAAAATGGAGAATAAACTTCTTCAGGAAGCAAAAGACTTGGGTCTCGAAAATTTTCACAGCCTGCGTGAAGATGGACCATTAGAAGAATTTCTACCGGAATCTCTTCCTGATAATATGTAATTGAAGGCACTGTTATGAGTAAGAATCTCATTTCTCTCTTCCACCTCTTTCTTAAGCACCGTTGTTGAATCAGGATCGTCAAACTGCGATCCTCTTGCAAGGCGTCCTATTGAGAGAAGGATCATGACCATCGCCGCCATTATGATTCCAACCAAAAGTATCTGAATTATTAGTGTCATTTTCGTAGTTTTAATAAGAAGTAAGATAATGCGTTACAATTATATGTAACATGAGAAGAGTAACTGTAATTCCCTCTCATCTATATAACGCCATTGCTTATAAAAAAGATTAACATCTACTTTATTTTTCT
>CAZUNU010000132.1:0-8278 GCA_964622105.1 uncultured Sangeribacter sp.
TGAATGGTGAGGAGCACGTGGCAAAGGTCAATTTCCTCACCACTCTCGCCGGCTATATCCACTGGCAGCTGACGGGTGAGAAAGTGATCGGAATAGGCGACGGTTCAGGCATGATTCCTGTGGATCCTGCCACAAAGAACTATGACAGCTCAATGGTGAAGAAGTTTGACGACCTCGTAGCTCACAAAGGTTTCTCCTGGACACTTGAGGAAATCCTTCCCAAGATCCTTGTGGCCGGCGAATCAGCAGGCTTCCTCACTCCCGAAGGCGCTCACCGTCTTGACATCTCCGGCAATCTCAAGCCCGGATGTCCTGTTTGTCCTCCCGAGGGAGACGCAGGCACAGGCATGGTTGCAACTAATGCTGTGAAGCAGCGCACAGGCAACGTTTCTGCGGGAACATCTTCATTCTCCATGATCGTGCTCGAAGGAGAACTAAGCAAACCATACGAGATGATCGATATGGTCACTACCCCCGACGGCAGCCTTGTGGCTATGGTGCACTGTAACAACTGCACTTCCGACCTCAACGCATGGGTTGGTCTCTTCCGCGAGTACACAGAGCTGATGGGTATTCCCGTTGACATGAACGAAATCTTCGGCAAGCTTTATACCAATGCTCTCAACGGTGATCCCGATTGCGGCGGTCTGATGAGCTACAATTACTTCTCCGGAGAGCCTATCACAGGTCTCAACGAGGGTCGTCCGCTCTTCGTGCGTTCAGTCCACAACCGCTTCAACCTTGCCAATTTCATGCGCGCCAATATCAATGCGGCCGTGGCATGTCTGAAGATCGGCAACGACATTCTCTTCAATGAGGAGAAGATCAAGGTTGACCGTATCACAGGTCATGGAGGTCTCTTCAAGACTCCGGGTGTAGGCCAGCGTATACTTGCCGCGGCACTCAACTCACCCATCTCCGTGATGGAGACAGCCGGAGAAGGCGGTGCATGGGGTATGGCTCTGCTCGCAGGTTATCTTGTCAACAACAAGGAGGGAAAGAACCTTGCCGACTATCTCGAGACTGAAGTATTCGCAGGCAACACCGGCACCAGTATCGCTCCTACTGAAGAAGATGTGGCCGGCTTCAATGCCTATATCGAGAACTACAAGGCTTGTCTACCTATTGAGGAAGCTGCAGTAAAATACAAAAAATAACAAGCATCTGCAAGCCGTTCACCCCAGATTTTGAATGGCTGCACTGATGTAAACATCTTCTGAAAAGGAGGTGTCCTGACGGATAAAACTGTCGGACACCTCCTTTTTTTGTATGATATACGTTTTCGTTCTCTCCGTCTAATTAATGATAAATCTGTCTATATAGACTGATATGCCTTTTACATTGGATGATTTTTATCTATTTTTGGACGTTATTATAATCTGCTGAATGTAAAAGAATGTTAACTTTGCCCCCGTTTACTGACCGAAATATCGGAAACTAACCTAATACAACATGAAAATACCTATACAGAAGTTATCATTTCTGACTCTTGTGGTCTGCGCTCTGCTCATGTGCTTATGCGCATGCGGAGGAGACAGCGACAAAAATGATCCCGATCCAGGGAAACCGACAGATGAGAAAGTGGGACCTCCCGAGGGTAAGGAGGTTTTCATACCTCAGGAACTGCGTACCATGAATCTAAAGGACAAGAACAGCAAATGGTGCTGGCAGCGTACCATGGCCACTGACGATGTCATTCTTTTCTGGGCACAAGGATTCGGCGATGACCTTTCCAAGGCACCCGATTACAAGGGACAGTCTATGAAAGTCGATGCCAAAAATCTTCTCGCAAAAGTTCAGCTCTTTTACGACTACTATTACAACGACCTGAAATTTGTGAAGCCGGGAAAGACCAAGGCAGACAAATACCGTATGATGGTGATGCTCGATTATTCTCTTGAAGGCACAGCCTACGGAGGCACCTACGACAACACCATCGGCGCTCTCTGGATAGCTCCCAACCGCGTGCAGGATGAGAACATGAATGCTGTGGCTCACGAGCTCGGCCATTCATTCCAGTTGCAGGTGATAGCCGACAACGATGGCGAGGCCTGGGGTGGCAGCGGATTCTATGAGATGACCTCTCAATGGATGCTCTGGCAGGTTAACCCGAAATGGACATCAGATGAGTATTATCATTTCGAGGAATTCCGTAAACTCACCCACAAAGCATTCCTTCACCTCGACAATATCTATCATTCTCCCTATGTGATTGAATTCTGGGCCGAGAAGCACGGGCTCCCCTTTATAGCTGATCTCTACAGGGCAGGAAAGATAGGCGAAGACCCTGTACAGACTTACCTACGCCTCACAGGGATGAGTCAGGAAGAGTTTAACGATGAGATGTGGATGAGCTATGCCCGACTTGTGAATTTTGACATAGAACGCGTATATCCCCTCACAAGAGATCTCACCACCGGATGGTCTACATCTTTTGATGACGCCGGCGACGGATGGAAAAGGGTGAAGAAAGCAAATGCACCCGAAAACTATGGCTTCAATGTGGTAGACATGGGCAAGCCTGCGGCTGGTGCCACTGTCACTGTAGAATTCCGTGGAGAGGCCGGTGCCGACGGATATGTCAACAGATATACAAACCTTGCAGGCTGGCGCTATGGATTTGTCGCCGTTGATATGGATGATAAGGTGAAATATGGCGAGATCCATAGCGAAGCCGCGGGTTCAGCTTCCTACACTGTGCCGGAAGGCACCAACCTGAAGAAACTTTGGCTTGTTGTGATGGGCGCTCCCACACGTCACTGGCAGAATACCAATACAGGCGCCAATGATGATGCACAATGGCCTTACTCCATAAGAATTCAAACAAATAACTAACCAAATAAAATCTAACGCATGAAACAAGACTTATTACGTCTCCTGCGAGCCTCAAGTCTGCTGAAAGGCGGTATGTGCCTCGCATTGACATGCACTGCCCTGCCGGTCTTCGCGGCTGAATCCTCTGCCCCGCTTCAGGCGGCAGCTCCACAAGGACAGACCAAGACCCTAACAGGAACTGTCTACGATGAGAACGGCGAACCGGTTATCGGCGCCAGTGTGATGGTCAAGGGCACCTCAATCGGTGCGGCCACAGACATCGAAGGCCAGTTTACACTTAACGTACCCCTCAAAGGCACCCTCATCGTCAGCTACGTTGGCTATGTCACCAAGGAAATCCAGCTCAATGGCCAGACTAATCTGGATATTAACCTTACGGAAGACACCGCCTCCCTCGATGAGCTCGTCGTAGTGGGTTATGGCGTTCAGAAGAAAGCCACCCTCACCGGTTCAGTATCTTCAGTAGGTGGTGAGGAAATCAAGAAAGTGTCGGCAGCCAACCTTACCAACACACTCGCAGGTAAGACAGCGGGTATTATCGCCAACACCCGCTCCGGTGAACCGGGTGAAGACGGTGCCACGATCACAATCCGTGGTAAAGGCACCCTCGGCAATACCGAACCGCTCATAATCGTCGACGGTATCGCCGACCGTTCTTTCAGCCGTCTTAATCCCGACGATATAGAGTCTATCTCAGTACTTAAGGATGCATCAGCTGCTATCTATGGTGCACGTGCCGCAAACGGCGTAATCCTCGTGACCACAAAGCGTGGTAAAGAGGGTAAGGTTAAGGTGAACTACAACGGTAGCTACACTTGGGCACAGCCAACCCGCATACCCAAGATGCTCAATTCCTATCAGTATGCCACCTATCGTAACGAATACGCAGCTGACTCCCGTCACGGCGGTACTTCCACTTTCGACCAGTCAGTGCTTGACCACTATCAGAACCACGATGACCTCGATGCATTTCCCGATACCGACTGGTGGGGCGTCACTGCCAAAGACTGGGCGGGCCGTACTCAGCACTCTGTGTCAGTAAGTGGTGGCAACGAGAAAGTTTCGTTCTATTCTTCATTCCAGTATATGTGGCAAGACGCTCTCTACCGCAAGAGCGCCCAAGACTACAACCAGTTCCAGATCACAAGCAATGTCGATGCCAAAATTTCAAAAGCAATCAGCTTCAGCTTCGACATTCTCGGACGTCAGGAAAATCGCAACCGTGGTGTCTACAGCACCGAGGACGTATTCGGTAAACTGCTGACAATGTTCCCTGGCGCAGCACCTTATTATTCCAACGGGCTTCCACGCATCGGATATGACGGCATCCAAAACAACACCACCATAATGGTGTCTACTGCTCCAGGCTACAACCGTTACAAATACCATATTCTCGATCTCAAGCCGAAAGTGCGTGTAGATCTCGATGTCATCACGAAGGGCCTCTATGCTGAGGCTTACGCCGCTCTCGACTTCAACTTCAACTACGGCAAACAGCTCAACCGGCCTTATGATGCTTATACCATCGAAAATGGTGAATACGTCAACAAGCGTGACATGACAGGCAAGATCAGCGTAAGCGACTGGAGCGACCACTCACTCAACGAAACCTACAACATCCGTCTTGGTTACAACCGCGAATTTGCAGAGCTCCATAAAGTGAATGCTTTCGTTGCTTATGAGCAAAACAAATATAGCTATCACTCACTCTCCGGCTACCGCACCAACTTCCTTTCTGATCAAATTCCGGAACTTTTCGCAGGATCCGATGTACCTGAGGACAAAGATAACGGCGGCTATAGCGACGTCACAACCCGTCGCAACGTTTTCGGCCGTATCAACTACGACTACGACGGTAAGTATCTCGCTGAGGTGACAATGCGCTACGACGGCTCCATGAACTTCGCCAAGAAACACCGTTGGGGCTTCTTCCCCGCCTTCTCACTCGGATGGGTTATCAGTCAGGAGAAATTCTTCGAGCGTCTCAACCCGGCCATCAACTTCCTCAAGATAAAGTTCTCATGGGGCAAGATGGGTAACGACAACATCTCTCCCTATCAGTATCTCTCCCAGTATAAGTTCGGCCAGAATGCTGACAACACCGGCACTGGAGCATACTTCGGGGCAGGCGCCGACGGAAGCATCAACAAAGGATTCTATCTCGACCGTGTGGCCAATCCGCTCGTAACTTGGGAATCAGCCCGCACTATGAACGTAGGTTTCTCGGCCAACTTCCTCAACAATATGTTTGGCCTTGACTTCGACTGGTTCCGCTCTGTACGCGACGACATCCTCTGGTACAGGAATGCATCTGTGCCATATTTCTCAGGCATGAAACTTCCTGCTGAGAATCTCGGAAAAGTGACCAACTCCGGTATCGAGATCGTGGCTACATACCGCGACAGTGCAGGAGATTTCTCATGGAATGTAACCGGCAACTTCACCTATGCACGCAACAAGGTGAATTACATTGATGAAGCACCCACTACTCCCAAATGGCAGAGGCAGGAGGGCACACCTATCGACGGCAATACAATGTATAAAGCCATCGGCATCTATCAGAACTGGGATCAGGTGAACTCTACTCCCCATATGGAAGGTGCAGCCCCCGGCGACCTTATCTATTTCGACACCAACGATGACGGCGTGATCACATGGGACGATACGCAGCGTTTCGATTACAGTCCGACTCCGCGCATTATCTACGGCCTTACTCTCTCAGCTGAATGGAAAGGAATTGATCTCTCCCTCTTCTTCCAGGGACAGGCTCAGGCCAAGCAGCTCGTAATGCCAACAATGAATATGGCTGTTGATTTCTATAACGGAAGATGGCGTGAAGGCAACACTGAGGAGCAAAATCTCAAGGCAAAATGGCCAAAAGCTTTCATCGGTCAGACCTATGGCGACACATGGAACGGTCAGGAATCTACATGGTGGCTCCGCAACGCAGCCTTCTGCCGTCTGAAATCTCTCGAGATCGGCTATACCCTTCCACGTAAATGGTGGGGCAACAGCGGCATTGATAATATCCGCATCTACTTCAACGGCAGCAACCTCTTCACCATCGATGATTACAAGATTGCTGACCCTGAAGTGGGCAACGCCATCACAAGCTATCCTCTCCAGCGCAGCCTCACTTTCGGCGCAGGCATAACTTTCTAAACCAGACTTCTCATGAAACTGAAAAATATATATCTTTACTCGTTGCTTACGGCAGCCGGTCTTTCCCTGACCTCCTGCAACGACATTCTCGATCAGGAGCCGCTCAACTCCTTTACGGATGAAGCCGTATGGAGCGACCTCAAACTTGCTGAGACCTACCTCAACTCTCAGTATGCCAACCTCGCGCCTCAGAATTCTCAAGGAGTTCCTTTCTCCACTCTCACTGATGAGGTGTACCACAAGCACGGCTACTGGTCGGAATACTATACACAGGGACTCCTTTCCCCTGATCAATCAGCAATCGGTTATGACGACACAATGCGCGATCCTTGGTATTTCTACTACGACTATATCGCAAAGATCAATCTTTTCCTCGAAAGAATAGACAATGTACCCGGCGACGACAATTATCGTGACACCCTTAAGGGTCAGGGTCTGTTCCTCCGCGCATGGAACTATCACATGCTCTACTCCCTTTTCGGCCGAGTTGTGCTCGTAGACCACACTTACGATCTGGATTCTGAGTTCGGAAGTGAGACGCGTGCAGACCTTGATGATGTGGCTGACTTTATAGTTAACGATCTCGACGAAGCCGCACGTCTGTTAGCCAACGCCAAATACGAAGGCAAAGATCTCGGCCGCGCCACCGAAGGAGCTGCTCTCGCTCTCAAATCGCGTGTGCTGCTCTATAAGGCATCTCCCCTCTTCGGCACTCCCTCTCGCCAGAAATGGCAGGAAGCTGCCGATGCTGCCAAAGCCGTGATCGACTTGAATAAGTATTACCTTAAGCCTGTCAACAACTCTGAGGAATATGCCGCACTATTCTACGATCCGGCAAACCCGGAAGTGATTTTTGAAAAGCTCTTCGACCCCAAGCATGGTGCCGGGGAAAACATTTCTTACATGCATCAGGCTCCGATGGGTCCTTATAACGGTTATCAGGGATGGGCTACTTTCAATCCAACTCATGAAGTGGCCGCTCGTTTCCAGATGGCTGACGGAACTCACGTAGAGTTTCCTGATGAAACCGACGAATACCCTTGGGCCGGCCGTGAGATACGTTTCAATGCCAACTACCTTCTTGACGGCGACATGTGGGGATATGGAACTGATAACAGCGAACTTGAACTGTTTATCGGTAAAAACGAACTCGGAACGCCTGCCGGCAGAAACAGCTGTGAAAACTGGGATTCGGAATGGTGGAATGTCACCGAAACCGGTTATTACATGCGTAAGTTCCTCGACCCCTCTTTTGATATGAACGGTACGCTGATGCACAGCACCCCCTGGTTCTTCATCCGTCTTTCAGAAATCTATCTTAATTATGCTGAGTGCATGATCGAGTTAGGCAACACGGGAGAAGCTCTCACCTATATAAACAAGGTGCGCAACCGTGCCCTTCTTCCCGACGCCACTGGAGCCGACATCCGCGCCGAGTATGAATATGAGCGACAGATGGAACTCCTCTTCGAAGGCCAGCGTTTCTTCGACATCCGTCGCTGGAAGATTCTCGATAAGATATATGCAGAGCCACTCCATACCGTGGAAATCACCAACATGGGTTATGATGCCCAGGGAAATCGTCTGAAGCACTATTCCTGCGCCACCCATGGCTGGGTATGGAGTGATGCTGCCGGCGAATGGGTTTGGGACTATAAGATGAAACGGCGCTACTATGCCGGTGAGCAACACTACTGGCTACCTGTACCACGCTGGGAGCTCAACAAGTGTCCTTACATCGACGCTCTCCCCTATGAGAGATAACAAAATAGAATGCACTACAAGTAAAAATCTTCTCTAATCTAATTTACGTTGTAGACCCTGCGGAATCAGGCTTCGCGCCTGACCCGCAGGGCATTCTATTTTATTTACTACCGTCCATAGTAGCCTCGGAAGACATTATTAATAGATTTAAGGTATTTTTATGACGTATTTACCCATAAATACAAATAAATTTAGTAATTTTGCAGACTTCAAGGGAATAATGGCCGTTTTTGCCTTTATTCTCTCATTTTTATAAACAATCTTTTTCGGAAACTTTACAAAGAAATGGACATTAAAGACATTACTGTCAGGTATGCCGAACCCACAGATGCCAAACATGCCGAACTGATCGTGAAGCTCATTTATGAGTCGGCCCTTCAGCGCGGCACAGGTATCGCCAAAAGAACACCCGAATATATCGCTCAGAAAATCAACAGCGGTAAAAGCGTGGTGGCTCTCCATGGCGACAGGCTCGTCGGATTCAGCTACATCGAAAGCTGGGGTCATGGCGACTTCG